>QMRA01000115.1:0-3785 GCA_003649155.1 Thermoproteota archaeon
CGATAGAATATAGAATCTATGCGGAGGACATTCATGGAAACAGCGCCATTTACACTGGTAAGTACTACATTTACGAGGAGGAATCTGCTGAATCAACAACAGGCAAGACACCTACAAGTATAACAATAACTGTTGAGCCTAAAGAGGTTACGGTCGGCGAGGAGGTCACAATCAAAGGATCAATAAGCCCAGCCATGAGTACGCTCATAACTTTAACCATAAAAAGACCTGATGGAACAACGAAGACAAAAACTGTTACTTCAGGGGCTGATGGGAGCTTCAGCTTCAATGTAATACTTGATATGGAGGGAGAGTGGACCTTTACTGCTGACTTTGCTGGTGATCATGAACACGAACCATCAACTAGTACTCCGGTGATCGTTAAGGTCAAATCTCCCGGAAGTACTACAACACCATTGCATTACGTTATAATCCCAGTCGCGGTGATAACTGCTATAATTATCGCAGTAGTACTAATTAAAAAGAAATAGCATTTCTCCCCTAATTTCATGTTTTCCTTCTAAGAAATCTTAATGGTAATTGATAGTGGTAATAACGTGTATTTGGAAGAAGAGTGATCATTTTGTCTAATGTCGGACCTTGATCATTTGGAATTATGAGGAGGGGCTCAGCACTCAAGATCTTATTCATTCCTTGCGGTCTTCGGGGCCAGAGTCGTCATCGCCACTAATTAATCCTCATACATAGTAAATATCCTTATTGGATACTGTTAAAATTTAATCTCATTTATCATGGTATGTTCACTTCATATGTTCAAAGCTGTCAAATTGGTGGTGGTGTTTTCTTTCTTTTATCCCTTGGCATTTTACTCCACTTGATGAATTCTTCGCTTGGAGGGTCGTCCTCATATAGCTTGTCTCTGTAGGCTTCTAGAAGGTAATTTTGCTTATTTTCGAATTGAGCTGCTGTTACCATTTTATGCCCAGCTTTCTTGGCGTTTTTCATTGGTTTTTCAAGGTACTTTCTCCAGTCGGCGTCTCTTAACAGGTGGTGGTCGACTATAGTTATTTTGCTTTCAAGCGCTATTTTGCTTAGGTGCTCTACTGCTGAATTTATGCTGTCACTTTTAGCTTTGTATTCTTGTAGGTATGTTGGGGGACCACCAATTATTGTTAGATTTGGCTCTTCACTTAAAATTACTTGAAGTGTTTCTTTGCTTATTGGGCCTTGAACGTCTGATGCGAATAGTATTTTCTCGTTTTCGTGCTTTATGGTTGTCATTAAAATCCACCCTAGAGGTGTATTTGCTTCGCCGTGCCAGACAGGCTCACTTATCTTTACCAGCGTGTCTCCTATCTTGAAGGTTTTTCCATCAGCTATTTCTACTCTGTAGGCTATTTCGTTTACCATTTTATTGAAAATCCACCCTCGCTTCCTCTGGCTGAAGTTGATTTTATCTCTGAAGTCCTTTACGAGTACAAGCTTTCCTTCATAAATTGACTTGCTTTCTTCAGGAATACTCCAAGTCCATGTGTAGTCGGTGTATCCGAGTGGAGTGTAGTGGTCGAAGTGGTAGTGGCTTATGATTATTATGTCTGCTTTACGTGAAGCTTCAATTAGCCTTTTACGCGCATTTATGAGGGCCAAGTACTCTTTAGGATGTGGTATTTTGCCAAATCTCCTCCCAAGTGAAACTCCTGGATCCAATAATATGTTGACGTCTGGAGTTTCAATGAAAGTGCACATAGACCTAACGCCGAAGCTTTCAAAAGCTATTGGCTTAACCCTCAACTTCAAGGTTTGGTCCTGCCAGCTCGTTCAGGTGTTTCATCTCCACTTTTAATTAAGCCCTTCCTCTTCAATCTCCTCAAGGCACTTCTAACTCTTTTGGGTTCGAGATTTAGTATTTTTGCTATTTCCTTGACGCTCAAATTCGGCTCTTTTTCGAGTAAGCTAAGAATTTTCTCTTCAATATTCGGCTCTTTAACTGATTTAGGTATGATGAATCTAGCGTAACTTATTGAAGTTCCAGGAATTAGAGTTAAGGCAATTTCATCTTCAGTACTTGCAATCTCTTCTATAATCATGTTCAGGTAATCTGGATCAACGCTAACTAATTTGCCAATAATAATCCTCCCGTCAATTAAGTGAACTCTAATCAGTGATCCAATCATCTCTTCGACCTTACTGGCAAAGTCTTCTACGCTCGTCTTATTGCTCAAACTCTCACCATCGGCATCAACTGAATACAAACTAATAAATTAATCGCAGTACTAACCATTTGCCGAGCTCAACATTGTGTCTAATTTATGGATAACATGCCGTGTAGCTATTGTGTATGCATCTATTGAAGGATGTGTTAATGACGTAGAAAACTTATGCATGAGATATGTTTGTGAAATTAATTGGTAAGTAGCGTTATAGTTAAATTTTTATTTATTTGCTTATGTTTGCTTGGTGGTTAATATGAGTGAGAGGAGAATTTTAGCTATTCCTGGACCAATTATTTTTGAGCCTCATGTGCTTAGAAGCATAAGCATCGGTCACTTAAGCCATATGTCAAGTGAGTTTGTTTGGCTTTTCGCTGAAGTATTGGGGGGCCTCAGGAGATTGCTTTTTGTTGATGATGATTATAAAGTAGTTGTGCTTGCTGGTTCAGGAACTTTGGCTATGGAAGCTGGGGTTTCAAATTTCATTGATAAAGGTAGTAGGGTGCTTGTAGTTTCTAATGGAGTTTTTGGGGACAGATTTGTAGAGCTATTATCTCAATATCCAGTTGAAGTTGATGTCCTAAAGGTTGATGAGCCTGGAGAAGTTGTTTCGAGTGAGAAGATATTCAGTAAATTAAGTGAAGAGGATTATGATCTAGTGACGGTAACTCATGTGGATACGAGTACTGGCGTTAGACACCCTATTGAGGAGCTTGGAGCTTTCCTTAAGGATAAAGAAACACTTTTGGTTGTTGATGGAGTTTGCAGTGTTGCTGGTGAGGAAATAAGAATGAGGGATTGGGGTATAGATGTAGTATTAACTGGGAGCCAGAAAGCCATTGGAGTTCCTCCAGGCTTAGCTATTCTGTGGCTATCTCCTAAGGCGATTGAAAAACTTGATAAAACTAAGGGGAAATGCGCTCCTTACTATATGAATTTATGCAGGTGGCTTAGCATAATGCGCTCCTACGAGAATTTGAAGCCAAAATACTTTGCAACTCCAGCAGTAAACCTGATAGTTGGGCTTCATGAGAGCCTAGAGCTAATATTCAAGGAAGGTTTAGAGGATAGATTTAAGCGGCACAGAATTCTTGCAGAGTCATTTAGGAAAGCAATGGTTGAAATTGGATTAAAAGTTATGGCTAAAAAGGAGGATATTGCTGCTTCCACTGTAACTGCAGTATATCTACCGGAAAAAGTTCAGTTGAGCAGCTTTCTTAAGGGAATGTTGAAGAGAAATGTTGTGGTTGCAGGTGGAATTTATCCGGAGATCAAGGATAGGTATTTCAGGGTGGGTCATATGGGTCCTGCAAATGCTAATGATGTGATTTCAATCATAGCAGCCATTGAAAGAACATTACATGACCTCGGTCTGAAAATACAGTTGGGAAGCGGTGTTGGAGCAGCGCAAGAAGTGCTTGCCAAGCATGAATATTAATTTATGTATTAATCTCCCCCTTAATTCTCAATATATTTACGTGCTTAACCTTTGTAGTTAATTTAACTCTACATCCCAAGTAGCAGTGAAGCTTTAAGTTAAGTTTGGTGCGGCGGCCGGGATTTGAACCCGGGTAACGGGCTCGGGAGGCCCGTGTCCTAGTCCTGGCTAGACGA
>QMRA01000116.1:0-3765 GCA_003649155.1 Thermoproteota archaeon
CTTTAAGATGTCTTCACCATGCCTCGTTATCACCTTTAACGTTATCTGCTCCTCTTGTCCAGGGGGCTGCTCTTCCTGCTCCGGAGGCTGCTCCTCAATCTGCTCTTCAGGCTTAAATAGCCATTGAGAAGCAGCAACCATTGCAACAGCAATGACAATTACTATTACTGCAGCCAGCAATAATTTATTCTTCTCAATCAATTGCAACACCTCAAATTGGTCTCGTATGATGGTGGATTAGGAATAAGATATAAATATTTCCCGTTAGAGACTCGTCAACGGTGTTTTAAATTGAAGATGAGGAGAATTCTGCTGCTAATAGCGATTTTCACAATTCTTGGAGTACTACTACCCTCAATGCAAGTTACTGCTGCAAAGCCTAAGATCGTTGTTTTAATGAAGGGAATGATGGGGACAGACATTCAACTTGAAGCGGCAATAGTCGACTTCCCAATTTACGACTGGGTAGTAGTGACTGAAACACTAACCGCATCCGACTTAGAAGGGGCAAATGTCCTGATAATTGTACTTGTCGACGCCACGATGACAATAACTAATGAAGAGCTCACAGTCATCAAGAACTGGCTAAATGAAGGACATAAGATGATATGGATTGCAGGAGACTCCGACTATGGAAATGAAGGACCCCCAAGACAAGACACTGCAAATAAGGTTCTAGAAGCTATCGGTAGCAAATTGAGAGTAGACCTAGCTGAAGCCGTCGATACACAGTCAAACGCTGGAAAACCATATCGAGTACTCGGACTCGCAGAAAATTGTGATGAAGAAGTGAAGTTCCTAGTAGCAGGAGTTACTAGAGCACTATTCCACGGCCCAGCAGCAATAATAGCCTATGTAGATGGAAATTACGTAAAGCTAAATGAGATGAAAGTCGAAAACGTCTATAGAGTTATGTGGACATCAGATGCAGGAATGATTTCAGAATTCAACCCACCAAATTCACCAGTATACACGCCAGGAGAGGAAGGAAGATTCGTACTACTCGCAATTGAAGTCGTACCAGATAAGAAAAACATCATCGTAGTGGGAGGAGATGCCCCATTCGACCACTACACTGGAATGTACAAGCCAGAATTAAAGAACCCACCAAGATATGAAGAAGAATACCCAACACAAGGAGCAATGCTATTCTCAAACATAATTTACTGGGGCGTAAACGTTGACGAATTTATCGAGCTAGTATCATACCCAACTCAAATAAAGGAACTCCAAGACCAAGTTTCAGGCCTACAAAGCCAAGTCTCATCACTTCAAGAACAAGTAACTACACTTGAAGGAGAAGTCGCAGCAGCTAGGTCAACTGGACCAATGTACCTAGTTGGAGGCATAGTAGTAGGGTTAATCATCGGATTCGCAGTAGCATTCTTTATGAAAAAGAAGTAGAAATCATTAAAAACACCCCCACTCATTATTTTGCAACTTATAAGCAAGTAAATGTTATTAGTTTAAACTATGCTTCTAAGCATGTGCACGAAGCATCAATAGCATATAACATCATACAAATAGCAATCAAAGTAGCTACTGAAAATAAAGCTAAGAAAATTAACCGAATAACAATAGTGGTAGGTGAATTAAACTTCCTAGATTTGGAGGCTCTAAAATTTGCCTTTGAAGTTCTTGTAGAAAACACCATGGCTGAAAAAGCTGAATTAGGCATTAAGCTCGTTCCTGCCAAGTTCAAGTGCTTAAAATGCGGTGAAGAGTGGGAGTTCAGCTCAAGCAAAATTATGAATAATGCGGTTAATAAGATACATTTTACGCCAGAATTAATCGTTGATTACTTGAAATGTCCAAGGTGTAATTCAAATGAATTTGAAATAATTAATGGGAAAGAGCTTTATGTGGAGAATATTGAAGTGACCATTTAGTGAGATAACTTTTTAAGTTGAAGAGCTCTAGCCAGCTCCTCTATTCCATATCCAGTCCTAGCGCTTGTCAATATTACTGGAGCTTTAGAGTTAATCTTCCTAGCATCACTTATCATTTTGTCAATATTAACTTCCATCACTTTAGCCAAGTCCATCTTATTGATAACTATTAAATCTGAATTCATTACCGTCATTGGGTGCTTGATGAATTTATCTTCACCTTCAGTTACGCTTACAACTAGAATTCGCATGTCGGATCCAAGCTGGAAGTATATGGGGCAAATTAAGTTTCCAACATTCTCTATGAAAATTACCTTGACATTGTCAATGTCGAGTTTCTCAAGTGACTTCTTGATGTGTATTGCTTCTAAGTGGCATGCACCACCAGTATTTACTTGTACACCTTGAATTCCATGTCGCAGCACTCTTTCAGTGTCTAAAGTTGAAGCTACATCTCCACCAATATAAGCAAGCTCATGCTTATCTCCATCATATACTTCAATAAGGAGCTCGATCAGGGCAGTCTTGCCTGAACCAGGAGACCCAAGAAACTCTAGAACGCGTATCCCCTTAGAGTTGAAAAACTCTTTAAGTTGTCTAGCAATTTTCTTATTAGACTCCAGTATTGGCTCCTCAATCCTGATAACGGTAATATTGCTCACTAATCCCACCTCGTTAAAATCCATAAGCTAGACTAATAATATTTGCGAGGGAGTATATTGCACCTCAAGCCCCTACCAAGAAATTTTTACGCAAGACACAGCTTTGAAGTAGCCAGAGATTTGCTTGGGAAACTATTAATTAGAGAAATGGCTGGCGAGATACTTATAGGAAGAATAGTTGAAGTCGAAGCTTACGGAGGTCCAGAAGACCCAGCAAGTCATGCGAGGTTTGGGCTTAGAAAGTGGAATAAAGTAATGTTCGGCGAGGTAGGTAGAGCTTACATATATCGAATCTATGGAGTACATTACTGCTTAAATGTTGTAGCTAAACCTAAAAGTGCAAGTGCAGGAGCAGTGCTAATAAGAGCTGTCGAGCCTATTAAGGGAATAAGCATCATGATAGAAAACAGATTTTCCATGAAAGTTTGGAGAGGCAAATTGATAGACTTGACTAATGGCCCAGCAAAGCTATGTAAGGCATTTAAAATAGACCTCTCACTCAATGGCATTGACCTAACTAGAAAAGGACCACTCTACATAGCAAACACACTTAGTAGAAAAATTAAAATCGAAACTTCACCGCGCATAGGAATAAGAAGAGGGCTTGACAGGAAATGGAGATTCTATATAAAGGGAAGTAATTACGTTTCAACCGCCGACATTAAAAACAAAAGTAATATGAGCTAAGCTATTCATGACTTAAAATAATTATCACATTATGGGATGAAAGCACATGGATGTAGTGCTAGTTACACGCCACTGTCTCAAAAGAATACTAGAAAGGGCCAGAATATTAGATGAAAATGAGAGAATGAAGCTAATCGAAAACATCTTAATCCAAGGCGAAATTGTTGACAAAAAAGGAAGAAACTTCCTCGTTAAGCTTGACGATCACTATCTAATTCTAAGGCAAAGTAAAGTAGGACTTGTAGCAATAAGTTATACGAGAAGAGTTATCCCACGAGGATTCACAGAGAGATTTAACGATATTAGATTGGAAAAGTCGTTCAAGTTAAAGAAGATTAGAAGTTAAGTGATGACTTCCACCTTATCAATACAATCAGGTGGAACATAATTAACCAAATATGTGTTTTTCCCAGCTTTGTAAATGGCATATCCTCTTGCCCTCAACTTATCTGCATTAACTATGAGAACAACTATTCTTTTGCCCTTTCTTTTAGCAACAATTATTGCATCTTCGATTTCATCTGTAA
>QMRA01000117.1:0-3700 GCA_003649155.1 Thermoproteota archaeon
CTACAATGTCTGCTATGTCAAGACTAAGTGCTTTAGTTTCTTCTTCTGTAAGCTCAAGTTCTTTTAAAGTCTCGTTTGTGTCTGTGTCAATATAAAGTATTTTGAGATGCATTCTTAAATACCTCCTGTTAGATTTCAAGCAACTTTAACAATTGCCATTTTAGTATTCTCATTTCCAGCTTTGATTATATCATCTGAACTTAAATTTGCTGCATAAATTTCAACATAATCACCAGCACTAAGTTGTAAAATATGAGAAAGTAATAAAACATGAAAATTAGCATCAGCCGTAGTAATTGCTGATTTTGCTTGTGTTATTCCGTTGACTTTGATATAAATTCGAAGTAGATCAGAAGCAGCACCTACATCGAAAAATACTTGCGTAGCAACAATATATATACCACTCTCGCTTGCAGTAAAACGATAATTTGTCGTATCATACTCGTTTTGAATATCAAAATTAACAGTATCAAATTGTATTTTAGCAGTTGTTGCCGCACTAATCGTTTGATCGACAGAAAGATAAACAGAACATCCACTTTGCTTAAAAAAAGTCAAAATTCCTGCAGAGCTGATATTAAGAACTTGAGTTCCTGCAGTGTAGCCAACGATTTTATCTGCGTCTGAAGATGGTTCAACATCTATATATGTATCTAAATCTCTATCAAAAATTCCTGTTTCCCCTGAGACAACTCGAACCCAAGCTGAGCCGTTATCATAGAAAAGTTCTTTAGTGTCTGTAGTAAAGTATAAGCGTCCTTTTTTGCCCGCAACTGGTCTATCAGCTAAAGTACCGAACTTAACACATGATAAAACTTGTAAGATATTTGCTGAAGCGTCACACCAGAGTAACTCGTCATCTTTTTGAATGATAAGATAACCAGTTCCGGAGGTTTCGTCTTCAAGTCTAATTCGGTGTGGTGTAATATAGCCATATGCCATCTTTACTTACTCCCAAAAAATTATAGCTTTTCCAAAATTTATCAATTTACCTTCATCTTGTATCAAGATGTAACCAAACACAAGTAGTTCTTTGTCAGGCTTTATGACCGCTTTACCTGTGATAACTATCGCGGCTAATGCAGGAGCAAAAATATCTGCATAGTATATTTCTGTTGCTTGCTCAACAATCCAATTCGGGACAGTGTAATCAGGATAATCTGGCATTTATCTATAACCCCCTTGCTTGCCACATGTATTCGCTAAAAGGCATAAGTTCCCATGGTCTTAACATCCACAACCTCACAGTTATTGTATGACTCCAGCGTGTGCCTGGAGACCAGCCTCGAAATTCCAGTTCAAAAGGGAAATTTACAATAGGGTAAAATTCACGTCCTTGAATCGGAACTCCAGTTAGTCGGAAATAGTCATCAGGATTAGTAGGGAAAACTTGGTGCTCACCTTCGTAAATTGCACAATATACCATTCCTGCACAACCATACGAGGATAATATTTCAAGAAAGTGTATAATTCCGTAGGTAAGCTTTAAAACACGCTTGACTGGATTGTTTTGGGGAGTATTAGCAGGTATCGTAATGTTGTAGTTAAAAATCATCTGCTCTCACTCTTAGTCTTCTAAAATGTCGTAAATTACGCCACAATGCAGCCATGCAGCGTTTGAAGTATCTTTATTTTCAAAGAAAATTGCAAAGCGACGCTCGACACGACCAAGATCGAGTATCATAAAAGCATAATCTTTAGCTGTATTATCATATTTTAAAAATTGGAAAGGAGCAGCTCTATAAGAGGTTGTTATGTTAGCTGCAAATTTTGCCCACAAGTTTATCAGTGATTCGTTCAAAACTTCATCTTCATCTATCTTAATTATTACTTTTGACTCATTAGTTCCAGTTGTATCGTCCATATTAACTACAAATATTAATTGCCTGATACAACATCTTTCTTCCAAATCTAAAATCAGTTCTTTTGCACCAGCACTAACAAGATAGTTTCTTACCCCTTTAAACCTACGCCTCAAACACATATTCTCCCCCGTTAGTTAGTTCTTGCTTGATAATAGCTACAATGTTTTCCGCTTGCTCTTTTGTTAAACCTTGCCTAAAAGTATGCCACTCACCAGTAGCAATTTCTCGCCACACGATTGACCATTTCCCTTCTATGCAGCAAAGCCTCACTTCAGCCACGTTTGAAAAATTGACGAGTCTCTCATTACCTTTTGCTATCCACATAGAACAACTCCTTATTTGTTTTCAAAAAAGCTCTCAGCTTAGTAATACCTCAATTGCTGCAAGATGATAGAAACCTCAGGGTTAGTTCCGACAGAGCTTGCACCTTTAAGAGTAAGTCTCAAATTCTTTAACTTCCTCACATCGTAAGCATCTCTATCGTCCATGATATTCCCGAATGGCACAAGTAAGCAGAAGTGAGGACAATAACCCGTTACAACCATCTTGTAGTAAGTGCAGTTTGCTTTAGCAGCAATAGAGACCTTGTTGGCAGAATATGTCGGGCTTGGAGTTCCAGAAGCTCCGGTATCAGCATCAGCATAAGCAAGGTCTATAACCCCGTCATGCAAGTGAGTGACAGCTGTATAAATTGTCTGAGCATTAGAACTCTCTCCAAGCCTGACATACTCTTCAATACGCCCCATAGGAGCTATAATCTTCTGGAATAATTCCTCTGGGGTGATGTCAAAAGGAATTCTCTTGTCATGCTCTTCAGAAAGTTTTATCTCAGAAAGCTGAGAAACGGGGCTTAAATCGTCACTCTTGCACCTGAGAAGCATTAAGCGGTAGGGATAATCAAGCGGTAAATCTGTGTATTCATAAGTGTTAGCAGAAGGTGTAAAGCTCTTTATGTTCTTTGCCATAAGGAAACCACGAGGTCTTGGTTGATACTCGTCAAACACCCAGGCTCTTACGCTTAAAGAGTTTGTAGTAACTCCGCTATTAGCAGCATCCTCGTCCCATGTAATCTTGAGCTGAGGGTTCTTAAACTTGGTGAAGTCCATTGCATACTCGGGGTCAAAAAGCCTATAACCAAAATAGATAGGAATTACGCACACGCACTCATCTCCGCTCTTAAGTGTGATGTAGTTGTGAGGCATTATCCCAGTCCCGTAGAAAGCAAGAGCCTGAGCTTCGCTTCCAGAAAGGCTGAATAACACATCTGAACCGTCAACAAGCTCAATCTTGGTGATACAGTCGCTGATAGGAGCAGTTAAAGCGTCACCTGTCGCTACGGTGAATTTCCAGATTATCTCCAAGCTTGAGACTATATCTGTCAAATTTATGTCAATTGTCTTTGTCCCTGCAGCCCCAAGATCAGTTGGGGCATATACCTCAACTTCGCGGTATTTCATGGCTTACACCTCCTTGTCAAAATTTTATTAAGCTCCAGCACCTTTAACCTTGGCCTCATGTAAGGCCATTGCGATAACCCTTACACGGTCAATGTTACCAGGATCGCCCTTAGGTCTGCGAGGAGGTAAGTCAAGTCTCTCGATTATGTCTCTGTAAGGAGCAAAACCTCTTTCATAAGCCTCCCTGGCTGCAGCTACACCAGGTCCCCAACGAGTTACTCCTAATGTAGTCGCTTTCTTTTTCCACTTCTCAGTTCCAGCCTTACGAACTCCTTTTTCAAAACGACCTTCACTAATAGCAGCCTGAACTCCTTCTTTGTAAGCATCCGCAGCTGCTATTGTCTGAGTTTCCCAGTCCTTTTTGGGGTTCTTAACGCC
>QMRA01000118.1:0-3690 GCA_003649155.1 Thermoproteota archaeon
ACTAAAAACAGTAGGCATAGACGAGAAAAACATGGACAGCAGAATCGAAACACTATCAGATGCACAGCTAGCAGTACTAAAGCTAGCCATAGGGCTCATAAAAGAACCCAAAATACTCCTACTCGACAGAGTATTTGGGGCACTGGAGCCAAAAGTTAAAGAAGTATTCACAGAGGCAATCGAAAAAGTCTCAGAAGAAACAACCCTAATAATGGTAGACCAAGAAATGGAAATCCTAGGCAAATTCTGCAAGAAAGTCCTACTACTAAGCAGGGAAGGCAGCATGATAACAATGGGGTCAGTAGAAGAACTCCTCAAAACATACCCCTACAAGTTCGACATAGAAGTCATACCCAAAAAAGCTCTTTCAAAGGAAATCCTAGACTCACTAGGCTACCCATACCACAGAATAGGGAGCCTAGTAAGATTCTACCTGACAAGCGAAAGCGAAGTACTAGACTTAACAAGCAAACTACTGAAAATCAAGGACAAAATAATATCATTCGAAACTTCAAGCGTAGACGTAGAAGACGTATACTACTGGCTCATAAGCAGAGAGTAGCGCGAAAGGTATAAGTATAATCAAGCAAAAGTTGAGTTTGAAAAGGCATACGGGAAGGAACAAAATGTAATTTTCTCAAACTTCTGGGGGAGCAATTTTGACTAAGAAATGTGATCCCACTTGTAGATTCTTCAGGTGCGCCAAGAGAGCGCTAATGATTAGAGGAAGATCTTCAAGGCAATTTAGAGGAAGAAAAGAAGGAAGACAACAAATAGAAAGAAGAGGACTCGTAGCTCTATGCAGCTGGGCAGGAGACCTATGCCAAGGGCCAAGCTGCACCTACGCATACTGTGAACGGAGAGCACTACTACCAGACGAAACATGCTCACTAGAACTCCGAAAAGGATCAAGACGAGTTAGAAGTATAGAAGAAGAGGCAGAAAAGGAAGAGCTAAAGCTCAAGCTGAAGGGAAAAACTCTGAGAAGAATAAGAGAGTTAGAGTACATCGAGTAGATTATGGCTTAATTCCGAAAACCCTCTGATAATAGCGAGTGTAAATTGCAGCAGCAGGATTATGCCCAGTAACCCGATCCTTGGCAATCAAAGTAACAACTGGCGCGCGGGAAAACCTGTAGAATAACGAGTCATGACCAACGCATAATCCCACCACCAAGTTCAACTCAGTATTCAAAGCATTCAAAACCATTGCCTGACCAATAGGATTACATATCGCCTCAAAATCCCTATCAGAAAGCCAATGCTCCCTAGGCACTCCAACATCACCTTTACAAATACTGCCAACCTTACAGCAAACAGAGTAAACCTTGAAGCCAGTATTCTCAAGTGCCTGAGAAATGTAGTTAGCCTCCCTCTTAAGCCCAATGCAAAACGCTACTCCAATCCTCCTAATATTAAGCCTCTTAGCATACTCGATGACCTCCCTAAGCCTAGGCCACTTCATATACCCTGACGCCTCAACAATCGAAGCATTAACAGCCAACCTCCTAGCCTCATCATCCTCAAAGTACACTCGCCTCGCAGCATCAAGAACATCACCAACAACCCTCATTGGACAAAAAGCAGGCAACTTGTCAAGCTCACCCCTATAACAGGCAAGCACATTACAGTAGGCGCACTTACCAGTCTTAACAGAAGACATCGCCACCACCAAGCCAATATAAATATAGTTTACACTTAAAGCTTATAGTGAGGCGCATAACATGCCCAAATCTATTAGGCTCGGAATAATAGTCCCATCATCAAACACCACAATGGAGTACGAATTCAACAAAATGAAGCCAAAAAACGCTACAGTCCACGCAGCAAGAATGAAACTCAAAAAAGTAACAGCAGAAAGCCTAATTGAAATGGAGGCAGAAGCAGAGAAAGAAGCACTGAAACTGGCAGACGCAAAAGTAGACGTAATAGCATATGGATGCACAACGGGAAGCCTAGTAAAAGGAGCAGACCACGCCACAAAAATAGAGCAACTAATAACGAAAGCGACAGGAACACCAGCAATAGCAACAGCAAACGCAGTACTAAGAGCACTAAGAGAACTCAAAGCCACGAAAATATCAGTAGCAACACCATACATCGAAGAGCTAGACAAACTAGAAGAAAAATTCCTAAACGCAAACGGATTCAAAGTACTAAAAATAATCGGACTAGGAATAGAAGACAACACAGAAATAGGTAGACTTGAGCCACAAGTCGCCTACGAACTGGCAATGAAAGCAAATGTACCAGAAGCAGAGGCAATATTCATTAGCTGCACAAACTTCAGAACAATAGAAATAATAGGAAAATTAGAGCAAGAACTAGGCAAGCCAGTAATATCAAGCAACACAGCAACCCTATGGAACATGCTCAGAAAAATAAACTTTAAAGGCAAAATAACTGGCTATGGAAAGCTACTTGAAAAACACCTTTAACAAGCACAGCAACCACAAAATGCAAATTAAGAAGTAGGAAGAGAATAAGCATCTTTACCCAAAACCGGAATTTGGCTAAAGCCAATTTCAATTAAATCCAAGTACTTTAAGCCAGAGCCAGTCAAGTACAGCAGTATCCTGTCACTACGATCAACAACACCCTCATCCCGCAAATGTGGCAATGCAGCATGAGTAGCAGCAGCCTCAGGACAAACAAACAAGCCCTTATGAGCTAAAGTCCTCATTGAAGACAATATCTCCTCATCAGAAACAGCCACAGCATAACCATCAGTCTCCCTAACAGCCCTCAAAACAAGATAGCTACCAAATGGTTTAGGAACTCTTAAGCCAGCAGCAATAGTCCTAGCATTGGGCCAAGGCTCCTCAACCTCACTCTTACCCTCCCTAAAAGCCTTAACTAAAGGAGCACATCCAGTAGACTGAACAATAATTAAACGCGGAACCTCACTCTCATTAATCCATCCAAGTTCAACAAGCTCATTAAACCCCTTCCAAAGCCCAATAACACCCTCACCACCACCAGTCGGAAAAACTATAACATCAGGAGGATGCCAATCAAACTGCTCAGCAATCTCAAAAGCCATCAACTTATAACCCTCAAACCTATAAGGCTGCTTATTAGTCGACAAGTCAAACCAACCATACTTCTCTCTCAACCTACTCACAATCGAAGCAGCATCACCAATAAGTCCATCAATAAGGTAAACCTTAGCACCAAAAGCAATGCACTCCTTCAAAGTACTCAAAGGAGCATCCTTAGGAATAAAAGTATAAACCTCCATTCCAGCTCTAGCACCATATGCAGCCAGAGCGGCGGCAGCATTACCAGCACTCGGTATGGCTACACGTTTAACTCCAAGCTCTTTCAGACAAGAAACAGCAATACTCATACCTCTGGCCTTAAAAGTACCAGTCGGTAATCTACTATCATCTTTAATGTAAATATTTTTTAAATTTATACTGTTGATGTCAGGAAGTCTCATTAATGGTGTAAATAGCTCACCTATTGAAGTTACATTAACAGCTGAAGATAATGGCAAGAAATCAAAAAATTTCCAGAATGTACGTGGTCTATTCTCAAACAATTTTTTATCCGCAAAGCTAAGATCTTGATTATAATCATATTTGAATAAAAGGACGCCACCACATTTATTACAGGTGTTTAATGGAATATTATAAGAGTATAATTCACCACATAGACTGCATTTAACATACATAGTTATCACCATAAA
>QMRA01000119.1:0-3663 GCA_003649155.1 Thermoproteota archaeon
ATGTTAGGTAGTATACTTTCACCTCTATTGAATCCAATTGGACTTGGAGATTGGCGCGTGGTTGTAGCTCTCATAGCAGGTATTTTAGCTAAGGAGGCTGTTCCTGAAACTTTGGCGATAATTTCTGGAGTTGAAGATCCCATTGAGGCTTTCAGATGTTTAGGTCTTACCCCGTTAAAAGCGTTTTCAATGCTTGTAGTTGTTCTACTTTATGTTCCATGTTTGGCTACTATTGTCGCAATTTATAGGGAGACTGGAAGTATTAAGTGGACTTTAATTACTGTTATGTACTTGCTGCTGTTAGCGTACTGTAGTGCACTAGTTGTCTATAATGTTGGATTGGTAATTGGATTAAAGTAAACTATTTTACACTGATTTAGTCTAGCTATTATCGAGTAGAGGGTTGCTCTTGAGTGAGAGAAGGATATCTCCTTCACTGGAAGATTACTTGGAAGCTATCTACATAATATCAAAGAAGTACGGCTCGGCTAGAGTTAAGGAGATAGCTGATTTCTTGAATGTCAAAAGTTCTAGTGTGAGTGAAGCTATTGGAAGGTTGAAAGATGCTGGACTAGTAGACCATGAGAAGTATGGGAGAATAAGGCTTACAAGTGTGGGTAGACAAGTGGCTGTTGAAGTTTATCGGAAACATGTGGAATTACTCAATTTTCTTGTAAATGTTCTAGGTGTTCCGAGAGAAATTGCTGAGAGAGATGCATGTGCAATTGAGCATGTGATAAGCAAAGTTACTCTCGAGAAGTTGTTGAATTTTATTGAGCAGGTTATGAAAATTAATCGTGAAAATGAAGATAGTTAAATTTGAGTAGTTATACTTGCCGTTTATTCGAAAATTTCCTTCAAAAACTTATTGAGTTTTTCTTCATCCTCAATTCCTCGAATTAGTATTTTTCCTGTCGCGAATATGTTTAATTCAATTCCGTCAATCAAACCTTTCACGTATAATCCAGCCATATTTTGCTTTTCACTGCATTTTTCCAAAATTTTCTTCAGAGCTTCATCTTTATGTTCCCACTTGAGTATTAGTATGAAGTTGACCTTTTCTCCGCACCCCTTTATTATTTGCTTTATGTACTTGCTTTTCATTATGCAATCTCCTCAATTTTCTTAATAATCTCGACCATTCTATCTACTTCCTCAATTGAATTATATATGTAGTAGCTTGCTCTCACAGTTCCCTTACTTGCACCCAACATGTGGTGGAGCGGCTCAGCACAATGAAATCCGCTTCTAACTGCTATTCCATATTGATCAAGGATTAGTGCAACTTGATGCGGATTTAATTTTCCAATATTAAATGTTATTATTCCTCCTCTATTTTCAGGCGATAGAGGTCCATAAATTACAGTCTTTTCAAGCTCTTCAAATCTCTTAAGCGTGTATCTGGTTAGCTCCTCCTCATGTTTCCTGACGTTTTTCATGCCTATTTTTTCAAGGTATTTTACAGCTTCGGCAAGTCCAATTGCTCCCGCTATGTTTGGTGTTCCAGCTTCAAGCTTTTGAGGTGTCGGAGTCCAGTCTATGGTGCACGTGTTTTCTTTAGCATCCCACTTAACGTTCCTAATGGTTCCTCCTCCACTTATTGTTGGTTCAATGCTCTCCAGTATTTTTTCACTCACATACAATACTCCTATACCTGTTGGACCTAGCATTTTATGTCCACTAAATGCGAGGAAGTCACATTGCAGGTTTTTTACGTTAACTGGCATGTGCGGTACAGACTGAGCACCATCGACTAGAACTAGAGCTCCGTGGTCGTGAGCTAATTTAATTATCCTCTTTACGTCGTTTATGGTTCCTGTGACGTTTGACATGTGCACCATAGCGACTATTTTGGTTTTATTGCTAATTTTCTTCTCCAAGTCTTCATAATCCAGCGTTCCATCCGGCTTAATGCTAGAAAATTTCACTTTAAATCTCTTGAAATTAGAAAGGGTTACCCATGGAGTTATGTTGCTGTGGTGCTCCATTAATGTGATTAGAACTTCATCTCCTTCATCTAAATTACGCAATCCCCAAGTATACGCTACCAAGTTTATTGCTTCACTAGTGTTTTTAACAAAAACTACTTCATTGGACTTCGCTCCAATAAATTTGCCAACTACTTCGCGTGCCTCATCATATAATTCTGAAGCTTTTTGACTTAGCGTGTGTACTCCTCTATGAACGTTAGCATATTCTTCTAAGTAGAATCTTTTAATTGCTTCAATTACTTGCACTGGCTTTTGACTTGAAGCTGCATTGTCGAAGTATATGAGCTTATGCCCATTTATTTCCGTGCTTAGTATTGGAAAGTCCTTCCTAATTTTACTTATATTTAGCATATATACACACCTCACATCTGTGTATTAGCTTTAAGCTTCTTTCCGCTTTTGATTTGTTTTGAATTTTTCACATGTTGCTCCCGTCGACATACTTTCAAAGCTAATCCAATTATGACAGTGTGATATTTTTTAATTAATGTTCCTATTAAGGCGTATTTCATGCTTTTAATGTTAGAGAAAAGTCTTATATATAACAGGGTTATAATTCCTAAGGGTTCTATGGTGCTGATGAAATCCGCTTTCCAGCTAAATTACATGTGCAGCGCTAATTTGACAAGTGCTTGTTTAAAGGGTGAGGGGTACAAGTATTGAGAGCAGACATAGTCGTGGATGCTAGATACAAGTCTTGCCCCGGTCCACTGATAATGCTTTTTGAAACAGTTAAAGGAGCTACTTCTAGGGCTTTTATAGAGTTGCTTGCAACTGATCCTGACGCTGTCTCTGATGTTAAGGAGTGGGTTGAAGCTGTTGGACATGAATTTTTAAGGGTGGATGTTGAAAGTGATGTATATGCAATTTACGTGAAAATTAGGTGAATTTATAGGAGGTTTGGTTAACTATGTCTGATATCGTGAGGGGTGTTGAAGATTTAATTGAAATGCATGGTAAACCGCCAAGGGAGGTTTACTTAGACTCTGAAAATTCGGGGTTAATATTCCCAGAAGCTTTGATGGAGATGATTAGATGTTATAAAGAGGTTGGATATGGTCATCCTTCAATTACTCATAAAGTTGGGTGGGAATCATATGAGAAACTACACGTTTCTACTAAAATTATTGCTGAGTTCATTGGTGCTTCAATTGATGAAATTGCTCACTTTCATAGTGGAACTGAAGCAAATAATGTTGCTATTCTAGGTGTTGCTAAAGCTAATGATGATGGGAGGAAGAAGATAATCGTATCAAGTATTGAGCATTTGAGCATTATTTTCCCAGCGGAGCAGCTTCAAAAATTAGGGTATAAATTAGTTAAAATTCCAGTTGATGGTGAAGGCTTTGTCGATGTTGATGCTCTATCTGATGAAATTGATAAGGATACACTTTTAGTGAGTATTGCAACCGTTAATCATGAAATTGGAACTGTTCAAGACATTAAAGGGTTAGTTGAAGTTGTGAAAGATAAGAATTCTGACGTAATCTTTCACACTGACGCTGCTGATGCGCTAGGTAAGGTTTATTTCAATGTTGAGAATTTGGGCGTTGACTTGGCTACTTTTAGCAGTCATAAGGTTTATGGGCCTAAAGGTGCCGGAGCACTTTACATCAGGGATGGTGTGAAAGTTGATCCAATTATTTTTGGTCAGTTGAGCACTCAGAGGTTA
>QMRA01000120.1:0-3661 GCA_003649155.1 Thermoproteota archaeon
ATATAATCTTTCGCCATTCCTGAATAAGATCGAATACCTCTACCGGCAAACATCTCATCACCTGCTTCACTAATGTTTGGACCTTTAAAATCTAATGCTCTTGCCGCCTCTTTGTACAATCTTAAATCGGCTGTACTCATGTGAAAGTAAACATTAGGATCTTCATAAATAGTATCCGGGATAGCTGCCTCAGTTGCTTCTAAAATAGAAATTACGTTAGCTGCTGTAATAACTCCTGCTGGGGTTGGTGCAGTCGCTCCACCTGCTGGAAGGATTTTAAGGAATCCATCAAAGAACTCTAATGCTGGTGTTCCTCCACCTATATCACCTTGCCAAATCAATTTACCTAATTGTGTTCCTACTGATTGAACAGCTCCTGAAATTATTGCTGATTGTATTCGTGGATTATCAACACGATCCACAAGTGGACCTACCGGTTGAAATTCACGCCATACATCCTCAAAATTACGAGGGTTAAACTCATCATAAAACATCGCATCCAAAGGAGTAATTGATCTTTCATTATAAGTATAAGAATCACTTGCATCCCCTGTAAGTGGAGTTGCTTTACTTGCTTGAAGTTGATCTACACCAGTATTAAATCTGGGAAGATATAATGCTTTTTGTACTCCAGGTTCTACATAAACTGAACCTTTTTCTACTGCTTGATTACCTACTACGGTAAGCGTGAAGATAGTGTCCTCGACATTACCAACATACGCGCTTGTTACATTTACACTTGCCATAACTTAAACTTTTCTGGTGTTTTTATTAATCTCCGACATTTTAGCTTTGAAAGCTGCAAACTTCGGTACGTAAGAAGGAGTATCCGCATTCAAGCCGTTGTCGGCTGCGCTTGGAGTTGTTCCTTTAGTCTTTGGAAGAGAGGCAATCAAAGCTTTAAATTTAGCTTCTACCTGTCCTTCAATGACGTCCTGAGCATTTGATTCGTCATCTGCCATAGCAGTTACAAATCCATTGACTGTGTCAGTAAGCGTATCTACCTTGGAGTCTAAATTAGACATCCTTTCAGATAAACTTTCTAATGTCAATGTGTCATCCTGATTATCTACCGCTTCGGGAGTTTCAGGAATTTCCTCTACTGCATCCGCTTTGAATGCTGCAAAAAATTCACTTAATTTAGACATATATTTATTATTTAATTGTGCATAATGAGCAGCCATTTTTGCATCTACCCTATCAACAATCTCGTCAATAAAGCCTGCATCTAATGCCTGTTGAGAATCATAAAAAGTTTCTTTGCTGATTATATTCTCTATTTCTTTTCGCTCCATACCGGTCTTTTCTGCATAAACGGTAACTAAAGTATTGTCGATTGTTTCTAAAACTTCGATTTGTTTAGCGAGTTCTTCTTTATTTCCCTGAACTAATGTCGAAGCCCGATGAACCATCCAAAGACTAACCTCAGACATTTCAACCTTGTCGGCTGCAAGTGCTATAAGAGTAGCAATAGAAGCAGCCAAGCCTTCGACCTTTACGGTTATTTTATTGGGGAGTGCTTTTAATTTGTTATAAATTGCAAAGCCTTCTATAACAGAACCTCCAGGAGAATTGATAATCAAGTTTAATTCTTCATTACCAAGTTGTAATTCATCTAATCTTAATTGTAAATCTTCTGATGTGTTACCTACATCACCGATCGCACCTTCAAGTCTTAATACTTTCATAAATTCAAAAGTACTTTGATATTATGTTAAATAGAAATTAGTAAAACATTTGCTTTATACCAATTCAATGTCTTTTGTGGATCTGAGAGCTGACCAAATAGTTACTATACTAACTCCGGTTAACTTTGCCGTTGCTTTTACTGAATCTGTTTTTGACATCCCTTGCTTACGATATTGAGCGACCTTATCTTTTATTTCAAAATAACTGAACGGCTTACTTGATATAAGTCCATTAGAATATAATATTTTTAAATCCGATCGTTTCATATCTTCAATATTTCAGAAACATACACCACGCTTTAGAGCGTCGAAAATGCTTCTGTAACTGCCACTCTGTTTTGAACAGCATCGAGGTCTTCAGTAACTAACACCGGAACTTGTGGTGCATTTGATACTGCACTTAATGTATTGTTTAGAATATTCTGAGCCTCACTTATTCCAACTAATCCACCATCAGCAAATTTAACTCCACCACCTGCTTGATTAATCTGAGAAGCTAATTCTCTTAAATAAGGATTAGACATTGACCTACGATTTAATACCGCCTCACCTGATTCTAATTCAGCATTAATCCCACCCTGTGAATGTAACCGCCCGTACATCATTCCACCTTGTGCAAACGTTGGTGTTTTTGGGGATTGTACTCCTACAATGGTAGCTAATTGAATCGCTCCGTTTGCTGCTGCAAATATCATCGCTGGTATGTTTGCGGGTGGTGTTAATTTACTCGCACTCAATATAGCTAATGCAGTATCAATTACTGCCGTTGCTGCTGCTGACTCTTTCGATGCACCAAATAAAGTCTGTCCTAATGTAACCGCTAACCTCGCCCCACCTAATACCAACTCTGCTTTTTCCTTTGCTACTAATTTATCTAATCCTCTTTTTGCAGCCAACTCTTCACGATATATTTTAAACGCCCTTTCTGATGCCTCTCTATCAATAACTAATTTCCCATCTGCAATATCCTGATGGATTTGAACCTCTTCCACTCCCCTACTTTTTAACTCATCAATTTCAATTCGCCTTTTGGCGTCATCTTCTGCCTTTTGTATTTCAGCTCGTTCTTCAGCTTCAGTCTTTTGAATATTAAAAAGCTCATTTCTTTTGACAATAAATTCTTTTTCTATTCTCAATGTTTCCGCCTCTGCATTATTCTTTGCTGCTACTATATTTCCTATCTCACTAATTATTTCCTGAGTATCCTGATTACGATTAACAGCATTTTGAAGTAGCTCATTTTGTTCTTGTGCTTGTAGTTCTAAATTTTGTTCTCTTAGTCTTAATAGTTGTAGATTTAATTCATTTAATCTATTATTGGCTTCAATTCGTTTACCTATTGAAACATCAGTATCATCTAAAATAGAACGTTGTAACTCCATTTGCTTAGTCAGTTCACTTTCACCTACTACCAACTGAGTATTTGAATCAATAATCTCTCGTCTTAATTTTACTAATTTATTAGCACTTATAAAAGCGGCTTCTATTTCTTTACCTACACCCGTAAAAGCGCCTCCCAATTCACTTAATCCTTTTCTTATATCCCCTGAAAATATTGAAACAATACCCTCTCTGATTTTATTAACTCTCCCAAAAAGAACATCTATCGTTTGAGTTATTCCACCCATTATAGAATCAAGAAAATCACCTCCCTCTGCTGTTTTACCAAATGCAGCCAGTAAAGTAGAAAGTGCAGCTACAATAAGAGAAAGTACAGCAACAACTGGATTTGCTAATAATGCTTTAAACGCTTTACCTAATCCTTTTACTCCTTGAATTGCTCCTCCAAATCCCTCAGGTAATTCATCTACTGCATTATTTAATGAATCAACCGCACCAGTATAATCTTTAGTAGTTTTTGTTGCTTTCTTTGTTTCTTTACTTGCCTCTTTTTGAGCCTTTTCGTCCTTTTCAGTAGCTTCAGTATTATCTTTTACCGCTAAAGTATTTTTCTCAATAACTCCTGTAAATTG
>QMRA01000121.1:0-3649 GCA_003649155.1 Thermoproteota archaeon
AATAGCGCTATCTTTTGTGGAGGGCTTGGGGAGATATAAGGAATTCGAGCTCGTTAGGCTATTTGAGTACAAGGATGATGAGTGGACGAAGTCCTTTAAGCAGGCTAAGCTTGATGAATTGAGTGTTTAACTAAACTTGAGTGTTTGACCTGCGGCTATTCTTCTAAATTTCTCCTTGAATTTAATTGCCATTTTAAGCATGGCCTTTTCTCCTGTGCAGTGGCATGGCATTATGTTTTCGACGCCAAATTTTTCCAAGTATTTTATGGTTTTCTCTATTCTATGCTCGCTAGCTCCTATTAGGTGGAATCCTCCAATTACAGCTCTTACTTTTCTTATGTTGGTTAGCTCCATTGCCCTCATGATCGTGTTTATGATTCCTGCGTGTGCGCATCCAGCTATTACGATTAGCTCTCCATTAAGGTTAACTATTAGTGCTTGGTCATCTAGCATTTTGTCGTCGACGACAGCTCCATTTATTATTGTCTTCATTTTCCCAACTTTTTCGAAATCTGTAATTCTCGGCACTTCACCTGTAGTGAGTATGCCTGGTGATAGTTTCACTGGGTTTTTGGCTAGAATTAGGTTTCCATACTTCATTACCTCGTTCTGCGTGAATGGTATTCCGTTATATCTGATTTTAGGGTCTACTGCAAATTTAGGGTTGAAGCAGTGTGGGTGCGCTACAACTGGGGTTTTCTTTGAGGTTAATTTTAGTGCTTCGATTAGTCCTCCAGTGTGGTCGTAATGTCCATGGCTTAGGACTATGGCGTCCAGATAATTGAAATTTAAGCCCATGACTTCAGCGTTATCCCTTAAGACCATTGGTGATGGGCCTGTGTCGAATAGTATGTTAACTTGCTTCCCGTCTGAGAGCTCTGCTCTAACGTGAATAGACAATCCATGGGCGCCTAATATTCTTCTAGCTCCTGCAGTGTTTTCAACTAAAACTTTCAATTCAACATTTTGAACTTCATCAGCAAGCATCATAACACCTTCAATTAATTTTCACCTTCCATTTAATACACTACCAATTCTGTGAGAAAGAGTTTTTAAGAACTCTCTCCAGAAAGGTTCGCGGAGTTAGGAGGTTGTAATTTGGCTCTGAAAGCCGTTCGAGAGTGTCTTAATCAGATAGCTACATACATTTCTAAGTTGCCTTCAATGTTGGATTATGGTCAAGTTGAGAAGATGATTGACATGTTGATTTACGCGCAGGCTGCTAATCGCTCCATATTTGTCGTTGGGGCTGGAAGGTCGGGATTAATTGCTAGGGCTTTTGCCATGCGCCTTATGCATTTGGGCTTTCACGTTTACGTTATAGGTGAAACTATTACTCCTGCAGCTGGTAAGGGTGACATTTTGGTAGCGATTTCAGGTTCAGGTAGAACTGGAATAGTAGTGACCGTGGCTCAAGTTGCTAAGCAGGTTGGAGCTAAGGTTATCGCGGTAACTTCGCATCCAGATTCTCCTCTTGGGCAATTGGCTGACCACATAGTTTTCGTGCCTGGCAGAACGAAGATTACTGAAGAGACCGACTACTTTTCAAGGCAGATTTTAGGGATTCATGAGCCAGTAGCTCCTCTTGGCACGTTATTTGAGATATCTGCAATGGTGTTTCTTGAGTCAATAATCGTTGAGCTAATGCATAGATTAGGGAAAACTGAAGAAGATTTAAAGGCTAGACATGCGACAATTGAGGGTCCATAATCACCTTTCAATCGCCCACATTATTTCGGGGCCAGCTCTATACCCTTCATTTGCCAAATACCTTATCTTATACGGGCAGCGATCGCCGCCCTTTAGGCACATTAAAAGTCTATCTCCACTAATTCTCCATCCCTTAATCCTACAATACTTATCATTTAGGAGAAACTGGCACTTCACGTGTTTGCCTCCTAAACAAACCTACTCCACTAACTCTAAAAATTTTGTGGTCAACAAGTATTGAATGGCTCAAGATGGCTTGAAGTGTGGTGTTTACTTTGAGGAGGACTAGAGCGATAGACTACATAAAGAAGCTGATGAGTAGTGGAGATGAAGATGGTGCTAAGGCTGGTGAAGACTTATTCGAGCTTTACTTGAAGTGGAAGGAAACGCTTGAGCTAAATGACTTCCTAACTTTCGTCGATTTGATTCAGAATAGGTGGAAGGATACGATTATGCGTGTGCTGAAAGGTATGCCTCAGATGATTGGTCAGTTTAGAGCTTTCAGTTTTGAGGAATACCTTGTTGATGTTATTAGAAGTAAGTTGAAGCCTGAACGAAGGGGGTTTAGGATTTTATGGAATGAGAAGCTCTTGATATGGAGAGGTGGTGGTAGAGAGTATAGAGCTGCATTGGATATCGTTTTGTCGAGGGCTGAAGGTGATGGGGAGGTTCCGGTGGTTGCGATTGAAGCTAAGATCGACGTTGACGCTCCAAGGTTGAGGGCGGTCATGTTGAATTTTGAAATGCTGAGGAAAGTGTATCCGGAGGTGAAGACTGCTTTAGTCTACTTGTACTGGAATGCGGACGAGATTTTGAAGGATATTGCTAGAATGTTCATAGATGAGCTGTTCAATTTTACGTCTAAGAGACATGTACCTGCATTTCTGGAGTTTGTGAATTCAGCATTATCGAAAGAAATATAATGTAAGTGTCAATATAATCAGAAAATCGCGTGGGGGATAATGGTGACAATTGAAAGACCTTCATGGGATGAATACTTCATGAAGATAGCGCACATTGTTAAGGAGAGGTCTACGTGCTTGAGGAGAAAGGTTGGTGCAGTTCTAGTTAAGGATAGGCACATTCTCTCTACCGGCTATAATGGCGCGCCGAAGGGCTTGCCCCACTGCGCTGAAGTTGGTTGTTTAAGGCAGCAGCTCAACATCCCGTCTGGTCAGAGGCATGAAATTTGCCGAGGAGTTCATGCAGAGCAGAATGCGATAATTCAAGCGGCTGTATTTGGAGTTAGTACGAGGGGTGCTACTTTGTATGTAACCGATTTTCCATGCTCAATATGCGCTAAGATTATAATAAACGCTGAAATTAAAGAGATAGTCTACGACTCAGAGTATGAGGATCCCATATCGAGGCAGCTGTTGGAGCAAGCTGGAATTAAAATAAGAAAGTACCAGCTGAGTAAAGCTAAAGCTTGAATCACTAATGTTTGTGGGCGTGGCTTAGTGGTGTTGAATTTGATGGTTCCTTGCCTCATGAATGTATTTAGATTTGTCGGGTTTTAGATTTGCAGAATTTACGAGTGTAGCATCATAAAATTAGGTGATTAATGATGTTTAGGCGCGCGGGTGGATCGCCATACGTTTATTTGTCAGTTGTTTGCGCTTTTCTGTGCTTTATTCTGCGCTTACTCCCGCTAAATTCCACTCCTTACCCGCTTCCTCTTCCAGATTCTCCCTACAATAGTCTTCAAGTAAAGTTTCTCTGCGAGCGAGGTATGCTCTACTTTGATGCTCCAATACTTAGCTTTGCGATTGCTGCGCTCATAAACTTTGTATTTCGTGACCCTACACTTGCAGTTAAAATTGCAGCTTCACTTTTTGCTGCTGGAGCTACTTTGTCTACTTTCTACTTTGCTAGGTCGATTAGAGGGAGAGATGTTGACGGTTTTTTCGCATCTCTCGCGGTTGTCTTTTCATTGTAT
>QMRA01000122.1:0-3629 GCA_003649155.1 Thermoproteota archaeon
TAATTCATGCGCCGGCCTATCCCATAAGTGATCTAGCTTAAGCATGACAAGTATTTCAAACGCCTTCTCAACTGCTGTTAACTCGCTTTTAATCCATTTATTCTTAAATAGTGAGTTCAAGATGCCCTCACCAGGGTTATGTTGGTAACCAACCAGTAGATTTTCTAGTACTGTTAATCTTTGGAATGGCATTGGTATTTGAAAAGTCCTCACTAAACCTTTCTTTACTCTTTCATGTGGAGGAATATCTGTTATATCTTCACCACCATAAATAACTCTGCCGCCATCAGGTTTGTAGATACCAGATATGCAGTTTATCAATGTAGTCTTTCCGCTTCCATTAGGCCCAATGATTAATGTTAGTTTTTGCCTTTGAAACTTCATGCTTACACCATCAACAGCTCTTAAAGCTCCGAAGCACTTGGTTAATGATTGAACTTCAAGTATTAGTTCAGACATTTTTCGACCTCCACTAGAGATTATTTAAACTTCAAATTTTAATATAAAATTTATCAACTTGAGTTGACATTCACCATTACCTCATGTAAAGAGTAAATAAAAATGGTTGAGGTTAAAATGTTTAACCACCTGCTGGTGGTAATGGTAGTGGTATAAACCACTCTACGCTGTCGGTTAAGTAGTTGTACACTCCAACTATTGCCCAGTCGTATTCTTCTCCGATTCCTGCTCTCTCAAGCCCATACTGCTCAATTTCTTGTACGCTCATTACTGCCCATATGTTGTAGTTTCCTCCAGCTCTGTCTCCAGCTTCGTTTAGTGCGCACCATCCGCTTACTCCGAAGTGCCTTTTAGCAACTTCTGGGAGTACTTCTTTAACCACTTCAGGGTCTGTTGTTGCAGCTTCAATGATTGACTTGGCAATGATCCAAATGCTATCGTATAGCAGGCATGCGTAAGTTCCTGGAACGTATCCGACTCTCGGAATGAACTTTGCTTCAAATTCTCTGTAGACGTCTGAGACTGTTATGCCCATGTAGGTGCAGAAGTGCCTAGTTTTAACTGCGAGGTCGCCTGCTTCTTCAAGCAGTCTTTGAGATCGTACGTGACCGTCTGATCCGAACCATGGAACGCTCATTAATGTTGGGTAGTCTGCTGCTTGAGTCTGGATGATTACTGCTTCATCAAATCCAATATATTCAACTGCAACTTTGTCTGCTCCATAAGTTGCAATTGCCTGTTCAATTGCATCATTAATTGCTTTAACTTCAGCTGAAAACTCGGTCTTTTCGGGGTCGTATCTAATGTGCTCAACAATAACTCCGCCGAGCTCTTCGAATCTTTGCTTGAATGCTTCGTATAAGCCGTCTCCCCATGTGTCAGCTCTTTGGAGTACTGCTACTGCTTTAATTCCATAGTCAACGAGCATTCTAGCTATGGCTTTTCCTTGGAATGTATCGTCGCATACTAGCCTGAATAGGTAGTCACCCGATATTGACAGTAATGGTGATGTTGATCCGTCGCTTACCATTATGATTTTATGCTCATTAGCGTACTCTAAGCATGCCTTACAGTGGCTGCTCCACCTCATTCCAACAATGAAGTGAACGCCCTGTGAGTGAAGGCTCTGCAGCTTCTCTAAAGCTTTAACTGCTGAACCTTCAGCGCACTCAATTATTGCTTTGAATTCGATTGGAAGACCCAAGCTCTTTACATAGGCATTCACATCTTCAATTGCTATTTGGACAGTTGGCTCTTCCCACTCCATTCCAGCTGTTGAGGCGCCAATTAAACCTATTAGGATCTCACCTTTGAGTGGATATACTGGAACTTCTACCTCAACTGGTTTTTCGACGATCTGGGTTGGAGCTGTAAATCTTCCAATTGGATATCCGATTGCCAGTCCAATAATTAACATTAGTCCCATTATTGCCATAGTTTTTGTTTCAAGTTTACTCATTAATTTCACCTCTTTGACAACACTATAGAAACACTCATATATGCATGGCATTTAAAAAACTTTCTATTAGTCATAGATTAGGCGGTGATGAGTAAATGCTTCCACCAGTGTTGAAAGACGCAGTAATGTACGCAAATCTAATTCTAATGTTAAGCATAGGATTTACATTGACCTACTTAACTGCTAAAATACCGAACTTCGCACATGGAACATTCGCTGGCATAGGGATATACACGACGTTTACGGTAGTTAAACTTTGGAACTTAAACCCCTATATCGCAGCTCCATTGTCATTCATCTTAGGTGCAGCTGTAGGAGCATTCCTATACGTTGTAGTAATTGGAACATTAAAGAAGTATGGAGCTACTCCACTCTCATTAACTATAGCCACGCTAGCCCTGCAAATAATCATTTCAGCAATAATAAACATTTATGCAGACTACATTAGAGAAACAACTGGAATCTACACACGAGTATTCTTGCTAAGAACTGCAGACTTTAAGTTTATGGAGCTACCGGGAGTACTAGTAATCACAACAATCTTAATTACACTTCTAATAATGGGATTCCACTTCATGTTAACCAAGACAAAATTTGGAATTGCTATGAGAGCTACAGTCGAAAATGCAGAGCTAGCTTCAATGATGGGAATTAACGTTGAGTTCGTCTGCACGGTATCTTGGATTTTAACTGGCGGCTTAGCAGGATTAGCTGGAAGCTTCCTCCCACTGTGGTTCCAAGGACTCCCAGAAACTGGAAACATGATAATGACAAGCGTGTTCGCTGCAAGCGTACTTGGAGGACTTTCGAGCATTTATGGGGCAATGATTGGAGGCTACATCATTGGCTTAAGCGAGATTCTTGGCATAGTTGTGCTTTCAGACCTATTAGGCCCATGGGTTGCAGCTTATAGGATGCTCATACCATTGACAGTCCTAGCAGTAGTATTAATGATAGCTCCAAGAGGAATAGTCGGCGTCATCGAAAACCTACAAGCTAAAGGTTACACCTTGAAACTCCCACTTAGTTTAAAGGGTAGTAGGACGTGATATCATGATCCCTGAAGCCTGGATAACTTGGATTATGGACGTACTAGTCTACTTCGCAGTATACCTGATAGTAGTAGTGAGCTTAAACCTACAATACGGCTACACTGGAATACCCAACTTCGGATTAGCACTGTCAGTTGCAGGCGGAGCTTACGTAGCCGGCTCACTTGCAGGCAGAATTGCAATGTGGTATTACGGCATTGGAGAAGGACTAGACTTCATTAGAGACAACTCATTCATAACGAGCATGCTTAATGAGAGATTAGCACATGATCCTGTAGGCGGCATAATACTGTTCTTAGCATTAATTGGCATATCATCAGTAATAAATGCTGGCTTAGGCTTTATAGCATCCTACCCTGCAATAAGACTTAGAGCAGACTACTTAATCATGACACTCATAGCCATGGCAGAAGCGATCAGAGTTATAGGCATTAACTACTACCCACTTGTAGGAGGAACATTCTGGGTTCACGTACCAGACTATTTTGCATGGACAGGCGATATGAGGAGAATTGTAATCACAGGATTAATCTTCGGAATTGCACTAATCATGTTCTTTATAGTACAAATATTTGCAACTTCACCTCTAGGTAGACTCATTAGGGCAATAAGAGAAAATGAAGTTTCAGCCGAATGCCTAGGTAAAGACGTCACAAAGA
>QMRA01000123.1:0-3606 GCA_003649155.1 Thermoproteota archaeon
CTCCTTCGATGCCGAAAAGAACTTTTACATTCAATCTCTCACCAGCGAAAAACTATTTATGTAAATTTATAAAGATTTACAATAACTAAATTTTAGTAGGTGAAATAATTGGCTAAAAAGTTAACTTGGCTTGAAAAGCTAGAAACGATCATTCCGGGATTTAGCGGCTACAAGAAGAAAGAATTAGCAAGAGAGGATGATAGACTCCTAAGGGACTATGTATACAAGGTTTTAAATGATGCTAGGAAGAAAATTGAGGAGGCAGCAGCTGCTGTTGTCGATATAGACTTCACATTGGCAAAGAGGCTCAACAACCTCGCTTCTATAATAATGTACTCTGCAGATAAAGTTAAGTTTGCTGAGACTGGGTACGCGCCACATTACCACAGAGTGAAAGTTGAGCTTGATACGCTAGAGAAGATTAAGGAAATAGATAATGAACTAGTTGGTTCTGTGGAGCGGATAAGAGAATTAGCTTCAGAAGTCGCTAGAATAGCGCCTATAGCTCAAATACCTAGCGATAAACTTACAAAAATTTCCGAGGAGCTTGGGAAAATCGATGAGGTGTTAAACCGAAGACTTAATGTACTGCGAGGTTGGAGTAGTGAAACTGAGAGTTGAGGTGAAAAAATTTGATTGATATTCTTGGGAAAGGTGTGGGTAAAATCACGAGGAAAGTGAGTGGATTGCAACCTAAAGTTATTGAATGGGTTAATCCATCTGAAGATGAGATTGTATGGCGTTATCCTGATGAGGTCATTCCATGGGGCAGCGTTGTAATCGTAAAGGAATTTGAATCAGCAATCTTCTATAGAGATGGTAAGGTTTACGGGGTTTTAGGTGCTGGAAGACACGTGCTTGACACGCAAAACGTCCCATTTCTAAAGGGCTTAGTTGAAGGGCTATATGGGGAGAGCATTTTCAAGTCTATGGTCATTTTCGTATCCCTAAGGCGATTTCAAGGTAAATTTGGCGGAAGAACTCAGACTACAGAGTTAGCTCCACTACTATTCCACGGTAGCTTCTACTTCAGAATCGAAGATCCCTCAATGTTTGTGAATAAAGTTGTAGGTCCGCAAAGCGCATACACTACGGAAGAGCTGAATAAATACTTGCGAGGCTACTTCAACGAGAAAATAATGGCGTATCTAAGCAAGTTCAGCATTCAAGACGTTTACGTGAAGCAGACAGAAGTAACAGAAAAGTTAACAATCATGTTAAGAAAAGACTTCGAAGAGCTTGGAATAACACTGGAAAAAGTGGTTTTCGAGGGTATTGACACTGAAGGTGAGTGGCGTGATAGGCTCTTTTGGATATTGAGAGGAGGAGTACAAACAGGGTACGTTCTGCAAATGGAGACTGCAAAGGAAGTTGCTAAAGAGCTTGGAAAAAGTCCTGGAGCCGCTGTTGGAACAGGTATTGTGATGATTCCTCCATTATTCCAGCCTCCTCCACAAGCACAGCCTCCAACTACTCAGCCTGCAGTTGCAGCACCTGCCGCACCGCCTCCATCCACTGCTAGATGCCCATATTGTGGCCAGCCAGTACCTCCAGCTGCAAAATTCTGTCCATACTGTGGCAAGCAAGTAAAGTGGTGTTCTAAAGGGCACTTAATACCCTTTGAGGCTAAATTCTGCCCGGTGTGCGGTGAACAAGTAGGTTAGGCGCGGAGCGCCTATGAGCGAAGAGGCAGTAGCATACAGGTGTGAAAAATGCGGGGCTCCTATTGAAGTTACTCCTGAAACTATAGTAGCAGTATGTGAATATTGTGGACATCCAAATTGGATAAGCGAAGTTAAGGAGGAAATACTAATCGTTGCATCAGCAAGTAAAGATGCGGTGGAGAGATCATTTAGACAGAGAATCGAGGAGGACTTTGACCTTAGAAGAGTTAAAGATAAAATATCAATAATTGAGATCAGCGGCGTTTACGTACCATTCTACTTTGTGACTGTTAAAGCTGAAGCTGCGTACGAGGGCTATATAAAAAAGGTGGAGCGCGTGGGAAGTGGTAAGAAAGCTAGGTGGGTTACTAGAAGAGAGAAGGTTAGAGGATCTTTTCGAAGCGTTTTAAAGCTGCCAATTCTAGCTAGGAGAAGTGCTGAAGATTTTTCGATAAAGGAGTTAGCTGGCCACTATAAATATTCTAAACCCGAGAGCATAAAGCTCGAGGAAGTTGATTGGGAAAAAGTCAAGCTTCCAGTTCTGAATGCTGAGCTATCTTCTGATGAGGCAGCAGAAATAGCTAGAGATGAAGCTGGAGATAAGATGAGAGCTCGTGCTGAGTCAAAAGTAGATGAATTAATAGAATTTCACTGTGTAACTAAAGTTCTCTCGATTTCACCATTAATTCTAATTCCATATTGGTATTTGGTATACAGTTGTGGCCGTGCTCAATATAGAGCTGCATATGCTGGGTGGAATTGTCATTTACTTGCAATACAAGAGCCCGTATTAATTTATCACAGAGCACTTTATTTCATCGGAGCCCTATTAGGATGTGGATTATCAGCATTTGGCCTCGCCTTTAGTAATAATTTGAATTTGAGCATGGGTATAGGCTTACTTGTTTTAGGTGCTGGAATAAGCTACGCTTTTGGAAGAAAAATGGTTTCAGATGTTAGAATTGAAAGGGGATGATTTGGGAATGAAGTGTCCACATTGTGGAGCTGAGTTTGATGTTCCAGAAGGAACAACAGCGGCTGTCTGTCCTTACTGCGGAACTACTATTAACATGGCGACAAAAGAGATTGAAGCTGAGCATTACATCTTCCCTGTAATCTACAACCTTGATAAGGCTTACAAAAAGTTGAAAGCAATAATTTCAAGACAATTTGGAGTTCCGGTAGATTTCAGTGACTCTGCAACATTAGTTCACAGGCAATTACATTACATTCCACTCTATGTTTATCATGTAGAAGGAAAAGCTATTTGTAAAGATTCAGAAGTTCTAGAAGTAGACTATGTGGCAGTTCCTGCTTTGAAATTAGCGCCAGTTCCAATACCTGAAAACTACAGGTTTCCAGTTAGAGGAAGACAGTACTTTAAGCCTGCTATACTTGAAATGGGAAAATACTATTCTCCTGCATTATCAAGAGAAGCCTTGGAAAAATTCGCGAAATCAAAAATTTATTACCGATTGCTAAGTGAAGCTAGGCTTTCCTGCCCGGGGGCTCCTATAGAAATTAAGTGTAAATATGAAGGTTTAGTGCATTACCCGATATGGGAGCTCATTTACACATATCAGAATGAAAAGTTTAAAGGAGTTGTTGATGCGGTTTGCGGTGAAGTCTTCTTTGCAGAATATCCTATGTCCACTCTACACAGAACCATTTCGCTTGGACTTGCTGTGGGCGTGGTAGCTGGAGGCCTTTTAGTTGGATTAGCAATTGGATTTTTGTTGAAGTCAGCACTAACAAGTGCAGTTGGCGGTCTTATTGCAGGTATTGCTGGAGCTTTCCCGCCATTAACTAAGTCTACGTTTAAAAAACAAGAATACAAGCCTACCACTCATGGGCGGATTATTAAAGGAGAAGAGTTAATGTCAATTTTGAATAAAGGATTTAGATTGACGAGATTTATTCCAATGGTTGAATTATAATAAAG
>QMRA01000124.1:0-3601 GCA_003649155.1 Thermoproteota archaeon
ATTATTAATTATAGCATCCACACTTCATCTCAACAAAAGGGAGCTCAACATAAAAACCCTCCTAACCTACGACGCAAGGTCATTCCAAAACCTAGTAGAAAGCATTATAGGGCCAAAATATTGGCAAACACTGCCAAAAACTGAAAGGCAAAATACTGGAGCTAGCTGAAAAGCACGCTGGAGAAATGGCAAAACGTTAAGAATTAATTCGACAACAAAGTTGACGAGAGCCTCTAAAAATCAACTATCCATCAATATTTAAACTCCCAGTTCCACATTCGCTGAGCAAGTACCCCATCATAGAGAAACCTACTCTTAAGCTTCTCCGCATCCCTAACTTTCTTTTGATGACTCTCCAAGAACTCCCTAACTCTCCTAGCCAATTCAACCTTACACTCTCCACAGAGCAGTTCGCCAGCTTTGCAGCGCTCATATCGCTCAATGAGCTCCTTCTCCCAAGGCTCAAAAAGAATTCTAAACCACTGGTAAACGCAGCATATTTCGGGATTGCCGCCCTTCTCCCTCTGCTCCTTGATAGTAGGTTGGCCGCCGGTAAATGCATTCATGATCTTCTTAGCTGCAACTTTCGGGTCATCGTTGAGAAAAATGGCGGTTTCAGGCTTTGAGGCAGACATCTTGGAGCTAATTCCCTCCAGTCCGGGGATGAATATCGACATTATGCCGGCCGTCTTGTAGTATCCAAGCTTAGGGGCAATGTCACGCTGTATTCTAAAGTAGGGGTCCTGATCTATACCGTAGGGTATGAGGCACCTCCTCCTCTCGAAGAATGTTGGGACAATCTGCAAAGCTGGATAAAATATCAAGCCAATTGAAGTTTCACCATTGAAGCCAAACACGGCCTTCGCCAGTGAAAAGTTGATTTTACGAGCTGCAACCACAGCTGCAGTGTACAGGTGCTTAATGTACTCCCTATCCCTGAAGATGAAGGTTTTATCTGGGTCAAAACCCAAAGCAATAATATCTAAAATAGTCCTCTCAACATTCTCGTCAACGCACTTGAGATCCTCAACTTTCTTAGCAAGGTACTTCTCCTCGTCAGGAATCATGATGTAGGCATTAACGTTAAACTTCTCCTGAAGCCACTGCGTCAAAATGAAAGGCACAACATGTCCCAAATGCATAGCACTCCTACTCGGCGCTATACCAGTGTATAGGAAGAAGCCCCTACCCTCAACGTAGTCTTTAAGCACTAAGTCCAGGTCCCTATGCGCATAAAAGATGCGCCTAGCTATTAATGGATGGAGTTCACCGACTATACTACGCATCTTCTCAATAAGCTCTTCTGTTAATTCACTAGCACCGAAATACTCTAGAAGCTTCTTATAATCAACGACGCCCTCAACTTCCCATGGAGTAACCTTGAACTCGCCGCTCATCTTAGAGCCAAAAGCAATTACCTCGCATGAAATACCCTAAGAAAGCAAGGTCATATAAAACTTATCAACAACCGACAATAATTCCAGAAAATGATGCCACCAAGTTCACTTTCTATTCTCTTTAATTAGATTCCGAATTGAAGTGCTGCCTAAGAATCACTTCCCCTACTCTAGCCAGCTGCCAGTTCTCCTACGTAAACATTCAATAATATCATAGCTACCACGACAAGCCGGCCGACGTCCACATTAAGTCAGGTTATTTAATGGCGCCTCATCGATAGGTACGCTATGGATAGCAGCAGTATTAATGGAATTTGAATGTAGCTCCAAAATCTAAACACTTCAATGAACCCGTAAATGTCTATTATAATTCCAGATATAATGCTGGAGGTAAATGCTCCCAATGCTCCTATCGAGTTTATTAAGCCTGCAGCAATTGACGAGTGCTTTTCACCAACTACTTCTACAGGTATTATAACTGTTATTTGCGACTCTATCGCATAGAGAAGGGCGCTGAGAACTACCAATACTACTATTCCATAGAGCCTATTTAACTGGAAAGTCAGTGGGAACATGTAGATTAAAGTCATTGTGGCAAAGGACATCCCCAATACAAGCAGCGTTTTCTTTTCAACTCTAAATTTGTCAGATGCAAATCCAGTTATTAGCATCCCAACACTACCTGCAATGGGAAATACAATTGATATTAGCGTTGAATTGAAAGTTGCCTTCTCGATGGAGAATATGTATGAGGGCAAGTACACCGTCAAGCCGTACCTTATGGAGTCGACGATGAAGAATGATAAAGCCATGAGAGTTATCATCTTAAAATGAAGCTCAAAACCACTCTTCCCAATATCCCTTCGATTGGTAAAGTTTTCTAAAGCACCTCCACTCGACCTCCCCATCTTACTAATCAAGTACAATGCTGCTGGAACTCCCATGGCTAGAAATAGCAGTCCATTTAATGTGAAGCCGCATCTCCAGTCCATGCCAGATATGATGGCGCCAGTAAGTAGCCATGAAATGACGTGGCCAATAGCCCAGCTCGTATTAAATAAGCCGAACGACGCCCCAAGCCTCCCCTCCGCAATAATTGAAACAACCCTAACCAGTGTAGGCCAACCCAACGATTGAAAATATCCATTCAACATCCACAACACCAATAGCAACGTAAAGTTCCCACTTAAGCCAAAAAGCACATTCACAATACTGGAGCCAATAATCCCAATAACCACCAATTTCTGAGGCTCAAATTTAGCGCTGAGGTAGCCATTCAATATTTGGCCAACAGCATACACGATGAAAAATCCGGACGCAATAATCCCAAGCTGCGAGTGCGAGACGTCAAGCCCCAAATGGATTAGTGGAAGAGCAATGGAAAAATTAACCCTACATAGGTAGAAAGACGCGTAGATAATCCACGCTGCAGCCAAAACTCCAAAGACATTTAATATAGGCAATTCACCCCTCAACCTCACTGCCAGACTTATACGCATCCACAACTACGCCTATCTTCTCCTCCGAACCTACATCCAAAAGATCCACCCTAAATTTACTAGAAACCCCAGCCCTACACGCCCTCCACTTATGAAAAGCCACACGCCTACCAGCCAGCCTCATCGCCCCAGCAATAGACACAGCCCTATCAACAAGCCCTCCAACACTCCCACCAGAAACATCATTAGTAGCAGCGAACCCAACAAACCCATCAACCACAACACTTAAACCAACACCACGCTTCTCATTGATACTGTATTCACGTAGAACACCATTATCCACGACAACAAGCTCGTACACCACATCATGAAAACCCACACCCACAAAATCAGCACCACGCCCCTCAGCCAATGAAATTACCCTATCAAAGTCTATCAAGCAGCAACACCCTCCAACAACACTCACCTAATTAGATAACCTATTACGCAGCGAAAATATAAGCAACCATCATACCAGACTTAACCTACTTCTCAGAAGAGCCAACAATTATCTCGAGGAAAGCTCAAGTGAAATTCATAAACAAATCCCACCCCCAATACTTTGAACTTTCAATTAGATAGAAAATCGACATCCTCTCAAACAGCGGAATGAATAAAAGCCTCACGACCAAGCCTTTCAGCATTTCCCTCTCTTCATACATTAAAATCGACTTCCTCCCATCCCTGACAAAACGCCCTCCACCCCATAAGGCGCCCCATTATATC
>QMRA01000125.1:0-3582 GCA_003649155.1 Thermoproteota archaeon
ATTTGATGAGCTTCGCTAATGTATTTCATCCCAAAACTTATAAGTTACTCTTTAACTAAATCGTTTTTCGCAAGAGTGGTGAAGGTGCCTTGTGGGAGAACCTTATACTCGCCGCTCCAATAGCTTTCATCATTGTATTAGTGATCTACCTTCTAATGTACCTTACCGGTAACAAAATCGCTCCAAAGCATGAGCACACTCCCGGCGAGTTAGCGCCTTATGCTTGCGGCGAAGACTTCCCCGCCGAGTACATTCAAATGGGCATCCAGCTTTATAGGTTCGCTCTGTACTTCGTGATTTTCGATGTAGCTGCTTTCATCCTGGCGGTTGCAGCAAATGCACCGCTGATTTCATTTATACTTTACCTCGTAGTTCTATTTGCCGCGTTATTTGCAATTCCTAAGAGGTGAGCTGCTTGGGGATCATTCGATGGTCTAGGATGAAGAGTCCTTGGATACTTTACATGTGCACTGGAGCTTGCAATGCCTGCGACATTGAAGTTATAGCTGCTTTAACCCCGAGATTTGATGTTGAGCGATTTGGAATTCTGCTTAAGGGAAGCCCTAGACATGCTGACGTCCTAGTGGTTACAGGGGCTGTTTCAAGGCACGTTGCTCCTAGACTTAAGAGAATTTACGAGCAAATGCCTCATCCGAAATTTGTCATGGCTGTTGGTACCTGCGCGTGCTCAGGAGGCGTTTACTGGGGATGCTACAACGTTTTAGGCGGCATTGACAAAGTGATCCCTGTAGACGTTTATGTTCCAGGATGCCCAGTTAGGCCCGAAGCGGTAATCCAGGGTGTTGCGAAGCTCCTTGCTAAAATACAGTCTGGAGGGAAGTAGATGCTCGCTGCTAAAGAGAGCTTGATGGTTGAGGAATTGAAGAGGCATTTAGGTGACAAGATAACTAAAATTGAAATTGTAAGGGCGAGAAGAGTGAACGTCGAAGTTCCTCCTGGAGCTCACAGAGACGTCATCAAGTTCTTGCGGGACAACTTTGACGTTAAGCATCTGGTTACGATAACTGGAGTTGACCTTGGAGACTGCATCGAGTTAATTTACCACTTGTCGCCAGACAATCGGAGGTGGCTGCTAAACGTTAGGACGAAGGTTCCGAAGGACAATCCTGTAATCGAATCCATAGTTGACATAATTCCCGGAGCTACGATGTATGAGAGGGAGGTTTACGACTTACTTGGAGTTACTTTTGAGGGTCATCCGAATTTGGAGAGGCTGGTCTTGCCTGATGACTGGCCTGAGGGAGAGTACCCGCTTAGGAAGGATTGGAAGCCTAAGGAGGTGTGATGTTGCCTACATATAAGCTTCCAATAGGTCCTCAGCACCCAGCAATTAAGGAGGCTTTCCACTTCACTTTTGAGCTTGACGGTGAAGTCATAGTTGACGTAAAGCCCAGACTGGGTAACGTTCACAGAGGCATCGAGAAGGGTATGGAGTTTAGGAGCTGGAATCAAGGGACTTTCCTCGTAGAGAGAATATGCGGCATTTGCAACACTCCTCACACCACTTGCTATGCGCTAACTGTAGAGGAAATTTATGGTGTTGAAGCGCCTCCGAGAGCTCAGTACATCAGGACTATTATTAATGAGCTTAACAGGATTCACAGCCACATGCTCTGGATAGGAATTCTAGGCATGGAGCTAGGATTCTGGTCGTACTTCATGTACGTGTGGAGAGATAGAGAGCGAGTTATGGATATCATTGAGATGATCACTGGCAATAGAGTCAATACCGCGACGATCATAATTGGCGGAGTGGCCTATGACATACCTCCTCACATGGAGGGCCCGATTAGAAGGGCAATGGACTACCTCGAGGAGAGGATGAAATTCTACAAGCAAGTTCTATTGAATGAACCGACGATAAGAGCTAGGACGGAGAATGTTGGCGTGCTTAGCAAGTCTAAGGCGAGAGAGTTATGCGCTGTTGGTCCAGTTGCTAGAGCTTCAGACTTGAAGACTGACGTCAGATTTGACGAGCCATACTGCTCGTATGGAGAGGTTTCATTCAATTTAGTCACGTACCCATACTGTGACGTTTATGCGAGAGCCTTAGTCAGGGCTGACGAAACCCTGGAATCAATAGAGATTGTGAGGCAATGCTTAGATAAAATGCCAAGTGGGCCAATTAAGCTAAGGCTTCCTCGAGCTCCACCTCCTGGTGAAGCTGTAAATAGAGTTGAAGCTCCAAGAGGAGAGCTATTGCACTACTGCAAGTCTGACGGTAAGGAAAAGCCATACCGATTTAAAGCGAGGACGCCTACTTTAGCCAACATACCTGCGCTATGTGAGATGCTAAAGGGCTACTATATCGCTGACATCCCAGCCATAGTTGCTAGTATTGACCCATGCTACTGCTGCACTGAGAGGATGACTTTCGTTGACGTTAATACTGGTAAGCGGTGGGTTTGGACTTACAATGAGCTTAGAAACTACAGCTTGAAGTGGTATAAGGCTAATGGAGGAGGGAGAAAGTAGTGGAAGCTCTCATAGCTCTATTTAAAATATTAGTGTTTCCAGGCTTAATATTCCTCACATTCCTAGGCCTCGTATATGAGTGGATCGACCGAAAGGCAGTTGCTCGATTCCAAAATAGGATCGGCCCACTATACACTGGACCTAGAGGATTCTTACAGCCACTTGCAGACTTCATAAAGTTAATGGCAAAAGAGGACATAGTGCCCAAATGGGCTGACAAACTACTATTTAGTGCTGCTCCAGTCTTTGCTGTGTCGATTCCGACATTTGCATCACTCTACCTCCCAATGACTGGCACTCCCGTTCTTCCGCCATTTGAAGGCGACCTAGTTCTAGTGATCTGTCTTGCAACTTTCTACACTATAACCGCCTTCATAGCTGGCTTAGCTTCAACCAACAGGTTTAGCACTATTGGCGCCGTTAGAGCTGGCTTGCAACTTCTTGGATTTGAAATACCAATGTTCATTTCAGTTGCTTCTGTTGCTATTGCAGCTGGATCGCTTAGCATAACTACGATTGCAAATCGCCAAGCAATCCCATACGCCATACTTCAACCTTTAGGCTTCGCAGTTTACTTAATTGCTCTTCAAGCTGAGCTAGAGCGAGTTCCATTCGACATACCTGAAGCTGAAAGCGAGATTGTAGCTGGATGGCTAACAGAGTTCACTGGCAAGAAACTCGCATTCCTAAGATTATCAGCTGACTTGAGGATAGTTTTTGGTGCCGGTTTGGCCACCGCAATATTTCTAGGTGGAGGCAGTGGTCCAGTGCTTCCTCCGATAATATGGTTCATAATCAAGTCTGCAGTAATAGTTCTGGTGAGCGCGATGATCAGAGCGCTATTCGCTAGGCTTAGGATTGACCAGATGGTTAGAGGAGCGTGGAAGTACCTTCTTCCACTATCATTGCTTCAGCTCTTAATGACTAAAATCTTATTGGTGGTGGTTTAATATGGCAATGCTTAGGGAGATATGGAGAAACTTTCCTCGAAAGCCTGCAACACTAAAGTATCCATTTGAGAGACTTGAGCCCGCTGAGAGGTTTAGGGGCAAGCAACACTTTGACCCAAATCTATGCGTCGGATGC
>QMRA01000126.1:0-3564 GCA_003649155.1 Thermoproteota archaeon
GCAATGCCCACAAGACTAATAATCAAGCAGCTAGTCAAAAACTGCAGCAAAGACGGAGATAGCAGAGTAGAAGTAGCACTAGAAATCTACACAGGAATAAGGAGAAAAGCGTGCTTCACATGCGCACACATAGTAGAGCCAATCGTAGAGAAAATAATTAGAAAAGGCGCTAAAATCTTTAAAACAAGCGAAAAAGACCTCAAACAGCAGTTTAGGGAGCCTTATTGGAGGAAGGGGGTGGTAAGCACATTTAAAGGAGTAGCCAAGTACGGCGTAAGAAAGCCATTCACCCCAGGCTCACCACTACTAGTAGTCTGGGATTACACTTACAAGTGTAACCTAAAATGCAAGCACTGCTACAGCTCAGCCGGCAACCCACACACAAATGAAATGAACACCCAACAAGCACTAGAAACAGTCAAAAAGCTAGCCGAAGCAGACGTAGCATCCATAGCTTTCTCAGGAGGAGAACCACTAATGAGAAAAGATATATACCAAGTCCTAAAAGCAGCGCGCGACTACGGAATATACATAGCAATAGCCACAAATGGAACTTTAATAACAAGAGAAGTAGCAAGAAAACTAAGAGAAAGTGGAGTAAAGTACGTTCAAATAAGCCTGGATGGAGCAAAACCCGAAACACACGACTCATTCAGAGGACTGAATGGAGCATTTCGAAAGACAATCCAGGGAATAGAAAACTGTATTAAAGAAGGATTATTCGTTGAAGTAGCAACGACGATAACCAAGAAAAACTACAGTGAAGTCAGAGGAATAATCGAGTTGTGCAAGAAGCTAGGAGTACCATGGCTAATGGCATATAACTTCATCCCAACAGGAAGAGGAAGAGAAATAGTTAAACTAGACTTAGAGCCAGCTGAAAGAGAAAAGCTACTAACAGAATTCATCGAGTTAACTTACAATCAAAATGAAATCACACTACTATCAACAGCACCACAATACGCCAGAATCTCACTGCAAATAGCAGAAGAGGCAGAAAGCAAAAAAGTAATTATGCCAACCCACTTCTGCAATATACCAGCAACAGGCGAAATAATGAAGATCGCAGACTTCATAGGAGGCTGCGGAGCTGGAAGAATGTACTGCGCAATCGAGCCGGACGGCTCAATCCAACCCTGCGTATTCCTACCAATAAAAGTAGGTAACATACTTACAGACAACCTAGAAGAATTATGGGACAATAACAAAGTGCTCAACGACTTAAGAGATAGAGAAAAACTGAAAGGAGCATGCAAGACATGCAGGTACAAGTACGTCTGCGGAGGATGCAGAGCTAGAGCCTACGCATACTTCGGAGACTACTTAGCTCCAGACCCAGGCTGCATATTAAATGAAGCTTACTGGAGGGAAATAGTTGGGAAGTGACATAAATAAAGAGGTGATCAAAGGCTTGTTCGGAGCAGTAGTTCTCTGGCTACTCTCGAAGAAGTCGATGTACGGCTATGAACTCATGAAAAAACTATCAGGACTAATCAACGGAAAACTTGGTCCAAGCGTAGTATACACGCTACTATACAGGCTAGAAGAGGCAGAACTCATAGAAGGAGTCTGGAAAATGGTAGGCAAAAGGAGGAGAGTACGCTACTACAACATCACCGAAAAGGGGCTAGCAGTGCTAGATAAGATCAAGAAGACGCTATCTAGCAAATTGAGAAGCTTCATAGAAGAGCTACTTGAAGAAAGCGTGTAGAGCGTTAATCAATTTAAGCTCAAATTCATCAATAATTTCTGGGATAATTATGAAGCTAGAAGTAGTAAACTTGAAAGTGCCAGAAGGCTGTAACATCATACTAGGTCAAGCGCACTTCATAAAGACCGTGGAAGACCTATATGAGGCAATGGCAAACTCAACTCCAAACGTCAAATTCGGAATAGCATTCTGCGAATCATCAGGACCATGTCTAATCAGGCACGATGGAAATGACGAAGAGCTGAGAAAAGCAGCAATAGAAAATGCTCAAAAACTATCAGCAGGCCACTGCTTCGTAATAATAATGAAAGACGCATACCCAATAAACGTGCTAGACAGGATTAAGGCGACACCAGAAGTAGTAGGAATATACTGCGCAACTGGAAATCAAGTTCAAGTAATAATTGCAGAGACAGATCAAGGCAGAGCAATCCTAGGAGTAGTTGACGGAATGAAGAGTAAAGGAGTAGAGGATGATAAGGAGATCAAGGAGAGAATAGAATTCCTGAGGAAAATAGGGTACAAGCGAGGCTAAACACTAGAACTGCAAATCTCCTCTAAAGCCTTTTTTAACTCCCAATAGGTCTCCCTCAAGTGCTGAGAGATAACCTTAGTTTCAGCGAGCACAGGCATGAAGTTTGTATCTCCAAACCACCTCGGAACAATATGTAAATGCAAGTGCTCAGCACCAGCGCCAGCAGCCCTACCAATATTTAAGCCCAAATTAAAGCCGTCAGGGTTAAAAGCCCTCTTCAAAGCCTTAATGCACAAGTTAGTCAACTTGAACATTTCATCAACCTCATTCAAATTCAAATCCTCAGGGTAAACTACATGCCTATAAGGTGCAACCATCAAATGCCCATTATTATACGGGAAGGCATTCAAAATTACGAAGGCATGCTCACCCCTCAATAAAATGTAGAACTCTTCATCCCTATTCAACTTAGGATACCTACACAAAAAGCACTCAACCTCACCTTTAGGAGCCCTGATATATGACATTCTCCAAGGAGCCCAAAGCTGCTTCAACACCATCACCCACTAACCAATAATTGAACGACACTAATTTACTTTCACATGTACAAATTGCAAAAATCCAATATATCACTTAGCAGTTTACTATCAATCACCGAGGTGAAAACATGGTCACAGTATCACCAACCCTAATATACTCACACCTAGACACGCGGAGAGTGAAGAGGGTATTCAACCTACTTGAAAGAAGCCTCGAAGTGCAAGTTTACTTGAAAATGTCTAACATCATGGCAGTAACAAGGCTCAAATACAATGACCACGGCCCAGTACACTCAAGAATAACTGCAGGAAGCGCACTTGAAATGCTAAAAATACTATCAGAAAAAATCACGCCAACATCAATGAAAGAGCACGGATTGAACTACGAAGACGCCAAAATAATAACCCTATGCGGAGCATACCTACACGACATCGGAAATGCAATCCACAGACAAGCACACAACCTCCACGGATGCTACCTTGTAAACTCGATTCTCGAAAACATACTCTCAAAAGTCTACGACTCACGAGAAGTACTTATGAAAGTTAAGTGTGAAATCCTGCACTGCATATACGCTCACGACGAAGAAGTCAACTGCCTAAGCCTAGAAGCAGGTGTAGTGAAAGTGGCAGATGGCACTGACATGGCTGAAGGAAGAGCAAGAATACCATATGACCTAGGAAAAGTCGACATGCACTCACTATCAGCACTAGCCATTAGGAAAGTAGAAATAGTCAAAGGAGACGAAAGACCAGTAAAAATAGTAGTCCACATGGACAATCCAGCAGGAATATTCCAAATAGATCACGTATTGGGGAGAAAAATAGCAACATCAGGC
>QMRA01000127.1:0-3541 GCA_003649155.1 Thermoproteota archaeon
CTCAACTCTCATCGGGCTGTCGGAGTGCACCAAGTAGACATTGAATTCCCCAGCCATCTCAAAGGCCATCCTATACAACTCGGGATATGGAAGGTCGACAGCCAAAGTCACCGGCTCAAAATAAAGTGTTTGAAGAACCTTCTCCACAGGAGTCCCATGCGGAATTAAAATCACACACTTCAACCCCGCCTTAGCCGCATAAGCCGACAATGAAGCCGCCATATTACCAGTAGACGCGCAGCCCACAACCCCCGCACCAACCTCCAACGCCACACTAACACCAACACTCGAACCCCTATCCTTAAACGAGCCAGTCGGATTCCTACCCTCATCCTTAAAATAAAGCTCCCCAACGCCAAGAACACGCGATAACCTCATGCTCCTTATAAGCGGCGTACCCCCCTCACCAAGAGAAACAACATTACTCCAACTACTAACCGGCAAAAGCTCCCAAAACCTCCACAAACCCCACAACCTACCAGCAAAAACCTCCCTAGAAACCACAGACTTCAACAAATCATAATCATAAACAACCTCCAACGGCTCATCACAATCAAAACACCTAAAAGCAAAACTATCCACAGAAAACTCCCTACCACACCTACAACACTCCAAAAACAAAGCAAACTCACCCACACTACAACCTCCAAATAAAACCCAAACAAACAAACCTTAACTCAATCAGCAGATAAATCTCACCCTCACTCACAGCTAAATATGAAAAGGAATGGTGCCCCGGCCGGGATTCGAACCCGGGTCGCGGGCTTTCTCCGCACAAGCTCGAAAGGCCCGTATGCTTGGCCGGGCTACACCACCGGGGCAAGTGTTACTCTCTTCATAATTTGGTGTTACTGAGCGTCCCGCCCTCGTTGCGGTCTAGTGTTAGTGTTTGTACATTGTTTCATAAATTTTACTGTTTTGTTTCATTGAGGTTTAAGGGGGATGTGCAGTCTGAATTTTAGTGGGTTTTCTAGGGTTTTTGGTTTAGTTTTTAGCTTGGGTGTGCTGATTGTTTCTGTTGAAATTTGTTTCGTGGATTGCTGGTGATTTTATTTATCTGACTCTTTTGGCTGCGCAGTAGATTACGTCTTCTACTCTTTTGATGAATCGTGGGCATGTGGCGCATTCGGTTACTAGGACTACGTGGTTGTCTTCTGGGCATGTTAGTACTTCTATGGTGGCTATTCTGTATCTTGGTGGCTCCGGCTCTTTTTTAAATAGTCTTTCGAATTCGTCTAGTGGTAGTGCTGGTGCTAGTGGGTCTTCTAGGTCTATTATTACGCTTATTCTTCTTATTGGTGTGGCTCTTAGTGGTTCAGCTCTCTTCAATGCTTTTACCTCTTGAGGAGAGTATGCTTAGCCATGGGTTGTCTTTGAAGAATGAGGGTAGTCCTTCAGCTGCCTTTTTGACTTCTATGGTTATTTCTGGGGGTTTTGTTATGACTATCTTCTTTGCTTCTTCTTCTCTCGATATTCTTTCTTCAATGTTGCTTATTCTTCGGCTTAGTAGTAGGATTTCGTCTCTTATTTTGCTGAGTTCTCTTTCGATTTCACTTAGCTTTTCGTCGTTGATTGCTGTGGTCGGCTGTGGCTGGGCGTATTCTATTCTGGAGATTGCTATTTCCATGTTTGCAATTGCTCTTTCTAGGCGGCTGATTTTCTCTTCTAATTCGCTTATTTTCCTCTTTACTTCCTCACTTATAGCAGGTTTACTTTCAACTTCCATGTACTTTGCTGGCACGACTTCTCTGACGTCGTCATTGACGATTAGCATTCCAATTCCATGTTCTTCTAGTGCTGCGCTATCTAGGGTTGTGGCTACTATTTTTGGCACTGCGACGTAGGTTAGGTTGCAGTGCTTTTTCACGGCGGCCATTCTCATTATTTTCCTGAGGATTACGCTCTTGCTACTCAGTGAGTGTAAGTCTATGATGTACACGAATAGGAGGTCGCTGTTTCGCTTGAAGGCCATGTCCGGCCTTACTTCTTGGGGGAATTGGTCGATGGGGTGCTCTATGTACCCCTCTGATGCGAAGTAGGTTCTCAACTTGTCTTCTATATCTTCAATCATGGAGCTTTATCCATCCCTCCATTTTATCCCAAGACCAGGTGTAGTCGTCTGGAACTGCGTAGCCATATACTATGCATCCCTTCCACACGCTGAATTTGGGGTCTGGAGCCATTTCGACAACTACTTCTTCGACGCCCTTCTGTTTTAGGAGGAGCTTTATCTTGGTTGGAGCGTCTACGGCTACTTCCTCAAATTTTGGTGGGACTTTCCACTGGAAGTTTCCTCCAGATAGCAGTATTTTCTCATACAGGTATGGTTGAAGTTCTATTGGGCACTTCTCAACAGACTCGATTATTGCCTCTCCGAAGTCGAGCATACCCCTGAATAGTATTTCACCTATCTTCACGTCTTTAGGTCTTGGGAGCCCCCTCTTGAAGTAGCTTTCAAAAATTTCGTTGTTGGGGTTGAATATGTACTCTCCAATTAGGAATCTCGTCCACGACTCCTTCTCCAAGTCGATTTCAATTCTCGTTCCTGGAATCTTGTACTTAACCCTAAACTTCTCGGGGTTTCTCTTCGCTTCTCTTATGGCTTCATCTAGCTCTCTTGGAATTACTCCAATAGCTTCCTTAACTCTCCTCACTATTGCCTCTTCTCTAGCTATATCTCCGTAGCCGGCGTCGTAGAGTATTTGGCTTGTTATGGCGTCAGCGTCGCTCCCCCCTCTATTTAGTGCGACGATTGCCCCTCTAACTGGGTATCTGGATATGGGGCAGATCTGAGTGTTTCCATGTCCACTCTCGATTACTACGCAGGTTGGTGCTTTATGAGCTATTGCAACTGCTAGTGGCTGAGGAATAATCGTTACAGCCTTAACTAGCCTTGTCTCCTCGTCGATTTTCCTGTGGATGTCAATTAGCTTCTCATACATGTACCTGGGAGCGACAGATGAAAGTGAAGCACAGACGTAAAAGCCCTTGAAGTCTGGGCTAATTGGCCTAAACATCTCCAGGCCGTACCGAGTTATTTCATAGATGACCTTCCAAGCCTTCTCGTCGTCTCTGCCAATTACGCCGTTTCTCATAGGGTAGATTAACCTTGTTGACAGGTCCTCCTTAGCTTCAAGGTATAGTGGAAGCTTCTTCCCAACAATAACATCTCTACGAACACCCATTAGCCTGTACATGATTGAAGACTTGTCGGGGAAGTACCCCCTATTCTCGACAACTTCTGGCTTCTCGCCGAGAGTTATTGGGCCGAACTTGTAGAAGCTAGTTCCATAGTCTTCTCCGAACGTGTATTTGCGCTTATACTTCTCGCTCATGAAGTAACACCTTGCTCAATACACAACTTCACTTTCATCCTAAAGTATTTTCTGTAATTAAGTAAGCTCAATATTAATTCTAGCTAAAACATTATAAATTCTAGGTAAATGAGCGCTCGGACATACTTTCCTTGCAGTTCTCCGCACTTGTAAATGCTTTTATACTTATGAAGTGCTACTCTCTGGGGGCTCTCAATGTTTACCTC
>QMRA01000128.1:0-3509 GCA_003649155.1 Thermoproteota archaeon
ATTGGTTTAAATCCTTCAACTTCAACTAGTACTTCTAGTTTAACCATTAGTCCCCAAAAATCTATGACAATAGTGTAGGTTCCTTCTTCTACTCTAGCAGTTTTCATGCCATTGATAGTAACTTTTGCATTATCAACTGGCTGATTGTCGTAGACGTATCGCACTTTAACTACAGCTTTAATTGAGCCAGGGATAAGTGCATGATATTCAACTTCTACTTTAAGCTCGTCCCAAATTATGTATGCTGAAATTGGCTGATAGAAAGTGTAGATGCCTTCAGGAGCTAATACTTCATCCACAGTTAAGTCAACTCTACTTATCGTATCCATTGCGATTTCTAGGAAAGCCCACCCGTCGCTTCCGGTTACAATTTTCCTGTTGTAAATCTGTAATTGTACATTCTCTGCCGATGATGAATTATGAGCCCATATTGCGTGAATTCCTATTCTTAGGGGTTCTCCAACTTCAATTCTAATGTTCCTCGGAGAAATATTATCAATTATAATTTTAGTTACAATTAGTTTGAGCGTCTCACGATTATAAGGAATATTTACGGATTTTCCATCACTCACCCCTTCAACGCGAATTGCATATTCTCCAGTTACGTTAGGAGCAGTAACTGTGAACCTTGCTATTCCTCCAATTCCAGTAGGCATTTGATTTCCGTCTAATTCGACTATTCCACCAACTATTGGAGTGTCATCACTAGCATACATTAACTTAACTTTAACTTCGAATTTCTCTTCTGGATTGTAGAGCTGCTTTTCAACTTCTGCTTTAACCTTTAAAGCATCGAAAATCACTTTGACGACGTTTGACTCAAAAGTGGTTAAGTTGTACTTGTTGTCTATGATCTTTTGGACAGTATACCATCGGGGGCCTATTAGCGGCCATGATGTTGAGCCATTTAGAATTACTTCACCTTTAAACAAATCATTATCGTACGCATATACAGCTTCATAATAGATTGTGGCATTGCCGTTTATGCTAACTCTCTGCTTTTCAATTGGAACTTTTAGAGTTACAATCACCTTGTCCCATATAATGTATGGAGCTTCAACTTCCATCACCACAGTTATCGGAATATCATCAATGTAAGCTGCACTCACTGTCCATACTTGCTTTCCAACTTCGCTTGAGTTAACTTCAACAATGGCCCATCCTTCATCATCAGTCGTATACGTGCTCCCATTAATTTCAATAGTTATTTGGGAGGCATTTTCTCCGGTTGAATTCCATTTTAAGTGAAAACTCACATATTGAATTGAGCCTACATCTGCTCTAGACTTGCTAACTTCTGCAGCGTCGACTATTACTGCATCCTCATAGAATATCGATATCACATACGCGGAGCCTTCTACACCCTCAATACGAATAGTAATATTATAGGCATCATTACTCCACGAAGAGCCGACAGTAAAGTATGCGTCATCAAGAGTTGCTGTCTTAGGCTTTGCGTCAATTAGGCGTACAGGACCTTCACCTGACGGATTAGATTCATTTACAAACAGGATGAGAACGCCTTCACCCGGCAGGTACGTGTCGTAGTTAACTTTCCGTCTCACTTCAACTAAATAGTATACCTGATCGGTTATTGGAATCTTAATTGCCCTAACCCCACTCGCATCTTCAATTGGATTAAGTGTTACTGTTAAGAAGCTCCCAGGACCAACTTCAACTATACTTTCTCCACTCAGCCAGCCAAGACTAATTTTGCATGCAGAGGATGGATGTGCAGGTGAACTGCCAATTGGGTCTCCATTCCACATGCCTTTAGCCATTAAATCCCATTTCCCCATAAATTCAACTTCATAATTTTCATCGTAAAGGTCAGGCAACCCGAGCATATGACCCATTTCGTGAACGTAAACTCCAAGCGGATCAAACTCAGATACGACTGCAACAGATATTCTCACTTGCCCATCATCTGTGCTTATAAGGAAATCGCCAAGCACCGCAAAAGACCATATGTCACTTTCATTCCTAGTTAGAGCTTCATCCCAACCAGCGTGAACGATTATTATTCGGTAGTATTTGGTGTAGTTTATAATTGGATCTGCGAGGCTTATCGCGTCTTGAATCAAGTCTTCTCTAGTTGTTTCATTGTCTGCAGCGTAATATGACATGTTTTGCGGCATTAGAAGCCAATTGTCAATGAATTTACAGTTAAACCATGTTAGATTGTATGAAATTTCTGGGTAGTATTCGTTAGCTGCTTCATCAACCACCGACATTATGTCTGTTATATTCTTTGTAGGCTCCATGTCTGGAAATTTAACTGGAATAATGTATGTTGGCTGTCCTCCTAAAGGTGATTTTTCGAGTGAAGTAGCAATTGATTGTGAAAATGCTGGTGGTGCACTTCCATCTGGAATTGTTACTGATAAAACTTCAATTTTCATTGATTTCGCGTTTAAAATGCCGTAAATTTCAACTTCACGTCCTACCCATCTAATCAAATCAACATTTATAGGCTCAATTGTAATGCTCCTCTCTCCATCAGTGAGTATAAAATTTATATCATAAAACGAGGAGAAGGCAGACAAGTACCCTTTAACTTTAATTTTTGAGTTATGTAATTCATCCATGTTTTTGTAGAGCTGATTTAAACTTAAAGCTTGATTAACACCAGCACCAATACTTACATTGACTGTGAGCTCAATTGCGAAAATAATAAAGATGAAAATAGTGACAGCGAGCTTGCTCATGCGCATTTAAATCACCATGACTTCTAGACGTTCTAATCTTGGAGCAATTCAAATTTATAATGTTATTCTCTACTGCAAGTACGACAAATCTAATATAGACTTAGGATTAGCGTAGTAATCGATCTAAAATGGCTGGTAAGATTGCTGCAGATGTTATCATTTTAACGCCTAAAGTGGACATGGCATCTCAAACAATAAAGAGGCAACTCCTCTCTAACTACAAATTTAAAGAGAAAACCTATAGTGGAATAACTGCCTACTTCTACGACTCTATATGCGTAGTTGATATTGATGTTGATTCCATTTATGCAGAAAACGTGGAAGATAAATTTGAAGCAAACCTCTTCATTTTTGCTACCAGGCACTCAGCTGCAAGCGGCATTCCTGCACTTTTAACTCATGCTCCTGGAAATTGGACTGATGAGGCTAAATTTGGAGGTAAGCCTAGATCAGTGTGCATAGCTCCTGCTTCAAGCTTAAAGATAGCTCTTACGGAACTCGTTAGAGCAGCAGAAGAACATGGCTTAGAAGAATGGAAAGTGGGATTGGAAGTTACACATCATGGACCATACGTTGAGAGTACGCCGACAATGTTCATTGAACTTGGGAGCAGTGAGAAGTATTGGAGAAATGAAATTGCTGCAAGAGCTGTGGCTCAAGCTATAATGAAGGTCGCAGAAAGCCGCGTTAAAGGAGAACCTAAGTTTAAAATTGGGGTTGGTTTTGGAGGGCCACATTATGCACCGATATTCACTAAGTTAGTTAAAAATTCTGACATTGCAATTGGACATATTATTCCAG
>QMRA01000129.1:0-3509 GCA_003649155.1 Thermoproteota archaeon
ATTCTACCTACAAGGAAGGTATCCTTCCAATAACTTCTTCTCTCAGCTAATCGCATTACACCTCTATGGTTAAATCCAACTTTTATATCGACGTCGACTATTTCTTCACCATCAACTTTAACTTTGAAATATCCACCCTCAACAAGAGCTGGATGATATGGACCTATTGGCAGAGTAACACGGCGTTCAACTTTAACCTGCTTCCACTCACCTTCAGCACTTTCAACAGGCTTAGGCCACTCATAAGGTAGGAATATGTGTCTAGGATCTGGATGGCCTTCAAATTCAACTCCTAAAAGCTCCATAGTTTCTCGCTCAGCCCAGGAAGCTTGATATGTTAAAGATGCAGCTGAAGGAACTTTAGGTGAATCTCTAGGTGCTAAAGCGTGTAAAATTATGTGAACATGTTGATATAGATGGTCTAAGGCATACACGTGCATAACTTTAAACCCTTTAAAACCGAGATCTGAAGCAGTTACATGAATTAGCCTACCATCAATTGAGAGTAGATATTTTGCGGCGTCTAGCAACTTCTCGGTGGATGTTCCAATATAAATGTGGTTGCCATTTACATCCGTCCCTGTAATCTTAAAGTCTGGTGATAGTATATTCTCAAGTTTGCTTATTACTTCACTCATATTAACCACTTCAGCCACCTCCGAGTCTTAAAATCTCATCTACAACAACTTCAAGTAACTTATGTTCAAAGTTGCTCGATGCTAATCCTAGAATTATGCATATTAATGCAAGAGCAATTTTGGATATGAGCATCAGCATAGGTACTTCATCTGACTTTCCAGTTCCTCTTAAAGATAGCACCGTGAACCCTATGAGGATGAAGAATAGGGCTATTCCGCCTGCATAGAGAGAAAGTTTGTAGATGAGTGGAGGTATGCCAAAAACGGTATTTTCAAGTTGATCTATGCTGCTAATCATTAAGTGCTTAGCGTAATATCCTGCTGCAGGAGGAAATAGGCCAGCAATACTTATCGCTCCAATAACCCATAGAATTGACGTCAACGGTAAAACTTTCGTTGCACCAGTCATTTTAATCCAATTCCGCTCTCCAATCTTTTGCAAGTATGATCCACTGGCTAAGAATAACAGTGACTTTCCAATTGAATGAACAGTTAAATAGTATAAAGCTCCTTGCAGCCCTAAAGCAATGCCATCTGCGCTTAATGTAAAGCTTAAACCAGCCACCATGCAGATACTACCCATACTTAAAATGCTGCTAAAAGCAAGCATACGCTTTAAATCTCTATCCAAAACCATGCCTAAAATTCCAATCCAAATACTCGCCATTCCGAGAACTGCGAGAAGTCCAACTACTGTTTTCGAAGCATGAGGAAGTAGCGCATATGCACATCTAAGTGTTGCAATGAAGACAGCTTCATCCATCACACCTGCAAGTACAGCACTTACTGGCGATGGAGCTTCAGAAAACGCTATTGGAAGCCAAATTAGACCTAATGGTACAAGGCCAATCTTAGTTCCAAGTCCAAATAGAATGAGGAAAGCTGCAGTTGATGCTTCAGATCCAGATAAGTATGCATTTCTAATGTTTGAAAGATTCATTGCAGCTAGCTCGAGGCCTGTAGTCTTAGTCAAATAGTAGATCCCAGCAATTATGAATAATGACTCTACAATAGAAATCGCCAAGTAGATTGAAGCAGCCAATACTGCTTTACGCCTTCTTTCACCATAGAGTATAAGTATTGCGCTAACAGCAGTTGAAGTTTCCAAAAAGAGGAGAATTCCCAAAATATTTGATGATAATGCTAATCCGATGAGAGTTGAAGTGAGCGCGAGCATCAAAACCAAGAATAATCGACTTCGCCTATCTACTCCTGCGCGTAGGTGCTGGTATGAGTAGCAGACACATATTAGGCATACGATTAAGATCAACTCGCACATCAATAAACCTATAGGGTCTCCAATTAAAGGACCGCTAACGTAGGTTGCTCCTTTTAATGAGGAGATTAGTAAGTGAGTGTTTAAAGCAAGAGTGATCCCAAGAGCTACCATTGAAATGGCATGAACAATCTTCGATTCAATTAAAGCTATAGCTATAGATGCGAGAAGTGGGAGAGCTAAAGTTAAAATAAGCTCACTACTCATCTTCTTCAGCCTCCTCAACTATTGGAAACTTAAATTGATACAGCTCACTTGAATCCAAGTATGGAGGCTTAGCTAAACCGCAAGTGAATACTGTTTCCATGTCAACTTTTTCTGGCTGAAGTGATGGTAATATAGATAGGAAAAGGAAAAAGAGTGCTGAAGTCGAAGCAACTTCAATTAGGAAAATTAGCATTATTGGATTTTCAACTATGAAAGCAAATATAGTGCTTGCAAGGGCAGTTACTATTGATATTATTAAAGGCAAGTACTCATACCTAATTTTCACTTTTCTCACCAGCCTTTTCGGCGAGAATTTTAATTGCTTTGACAATGCCATCAATTATCGCTTCTGGCTTAGGTGGGCAGCCAGGAACGTAGACGTCAACTGGAATTATCTTATCTCCTCCTCCTACAATTGCATATGTTTCTTCTCCTTCAGCATCGTTAAATACTCCTCCAGAACACGCACATGATCCAACTGCTACAACCACTTTTGGGTTAGGAACTTGATTGTAAACTCTCTTTAAGAAGGTCGCAATCTGCTTAGGAGCAGGTCCTGTTACAACTAGGATGTCAGCAAACTTAGGAGAACCTACTAGAGTTATTCCAAATCTCTCAACATCAAATCTTGGAGTTAAAGCTGCGACGAGCTCAATATCACATCCATTACAGCCACCTGCATGTAGATGGAATAACCATGGAGAGTAAACAAGCATTTTTTGCCTAAATTTCATTTAACCACCTCTCAATTTTTCAATGACAGGTTCACAGCTTATTCCATGCAAGTCCAACCCTATTTCGGCAGGTTTATACCCAAAAGCTAAGGCTATAAGTTCGGTTAAGTGGAGTACGGGCAAATTATATTCTAATCCTTCATCTCGGAGAGCGAGCTGGGCTTTTTCAAACTGGTCATAGCATGCAGGGCATGCAACTACTATTAAATCTGCATTAGCGTCCTTCATTGCATCTAGCTTCCACTTCGTTCTTTCATGAATTGCCTTATCAACTGAAGCTAACATTAATGGATATCCGCAGCATACCCTCTCGATGCCATATTCAACTACATTTGCCCCTAAAGCCTCAATTATATCTCGTAAGTAGTTTGCTAGTCGTTCACCTTCACTCTTATATAGCTTGCAGCCAGGGTGAAAAGCTACTTTCAAATTCTTTAAATCAACTTTGACGTTTTTCTGCAATAAGTCTAGGCCAACATCTTCAACTAATGCTTGTGTACAATGCTTTACCTTAACAGCACCCTTGAACTCCTTGCCTAGAAGCTTTAAATTCTTGTTTATTTTCTCTCTCAGGTTGGAATCATGCAGAAGCTCTTCTCTTGCCTCAAATAGGGTTTCCCAGCATCCATTACACATTACTAATATGTCATTTCC
>QMRA01000130.1:0-3483 GCA_003649155.1 Thermoproteota archaeon
GACAGAAGAGCTAGAAGAATACCTACTAGTAGTAGAAATTCCGGGCAAAAGACTGGCTAAAATCAAGTTCATAAGAGTTTTAGCACCCATAACAATACAACAAATACTCAAAAAACTTCCTGCCCCTACGAGGATCATTAAGTTTGGAAAGAAACTGTTAATGAATCTGCCATTAAGAGTAAAGATCGAAAAACCATCAAAGAAAGTTGAAGGAGGAGATGTAGCTTACTGGCCAATGAGCCAAGCATTATGCATCTACCTAGAAGAAACAGAGACCCCTAGCCCAGTAGTGATAGTAGGAAAAGTAGTTGAAGGACTTGAAATTCTAAGAGAAATTCCAAGCGGAACTGGAGTAACTATAAGGAAGGTAAATGGCGCATGAAGGTCTATCTAGCTGGATTTAAGGAGCTAAGCCTAATAGATTACCCAGACAAGCCATCCTGCGTATTCTGGTTTGCAGGATGCAACTTCAGATGCCCATACTGCTACAACTACTCAATGTGGAAAATGGAAAACTGGCAATTAGTAGAAATCAGCAAGTTAAAAGAGCTTATGAGAAAGTCCTCAGTATTATCAGAAGCATGCAAAGTTACAGGCGGAGAACCAACACTTCAACCAGAAGCCCTGATAGAACTAGGACGAGAAGCCCACAGAATTGGAATGGAATTTGGAATAGACACGAACGGGTCAAATCCAAGCGTAATTAGAGACTTATTGCACAAGTACAACTGCCTAGATGCATTAGCAATAGACATTAAGGCACCACTCACGCCAGAAGACTACAGCAAGGCAATCGGCATAAACGTCAGCAGCGAACTAATCAATAAAATAGAAATGACGCTTAGAGAGGCATTTAATTCAAATGTGAAGCTTGAAATTAGGATACCTCTCATCCCATCAATAAACGACTCACTGGATTCTTTAAGAAAAATAGCTTCCACTTTAAAAAAGCTAGGCTATCTCGACAAATGCTATGAGAATAGAGCTTCAATAGTATTGGCAGAAGTAATAACTGAAGAAAGCGCAGACCCAACATTAAAAAAGGCACGTAAGCTGGACCTATACGAAGTGGTTAAGCTCGCTTCAACAATAAAGATGCCAAACACATTTATTAGACATAGAAAATTAGGTGGAAAAGTCTCAGTCTACGAGGCGACTAAAAGTCTGAAATTGTAGTTCTGTACCTATCCATAAGCTCTCTCTTCTTTGCTTCATTCCACCCACTCACATCTTGATAGTAGCCCGTAACTCTACTCCACCAACGCACATCAGTAGAACTACAATGAGGACATTTTTCATGAAGTAGAGGCGAAACTCTTCCACAAGAATTGCATACTGTTAAATCTTTAGTATATGCGAAATACCCCACCTGAGTCTTGGTGGCAATTTTCTGAGTGACTCTTAGCAGGGCATGAGGGTCAGGATAAGCCTCCCCAAGCCATATATGGAATATATTTCCTCCCGAAAGTATTGGGAAGAACTTGTGCTCAATCAACAGCCTCTTACTCAATGGAATTCTAGCTCCAACGTACACGTGCGTTCCATTACTGTAATAGACTGGAACATCTCGCTCACCTTCAGCTAGCAATCTCCTAGCTAACTGGATATCACCTTTAACAGTCGCTTCAGCCATAGACCTAAATTCAGGAGACATGAGGTCGCAGACAGCAAGTCTTTGAGCACAGCTTTCTGCAGGAGTTCTCGCCAATGCAATTTTAATGCCATGCTTAGCTTCTAGCTCTCTCCGGTACTTTTGCATGTGAAGAAGCACTTTAACTAGTAACTTAACAGCATCATCAGATTCATGCAATTGATGACCGGTGTGCCATTGAACCATTTCATTTCCGCCAACCAGACCAATAACGTATACGAGCTCGTCGAAGTCAACAGCAGGAGGCCCTCTTCTACCAGTCCTCGGATCTCTAGGTCTTTGAGTAGCAAAGGGCAATCTTCCATTCTGGATCATTAAGTCCATCCAATGCATTTTAGACTTGAAAACCTCTACAGCCAAGTCCATTAACCTAAAAATTTCCTCTATAAGCCTATCATCGTCACCTCTAGACTTATACGCCGCCCTAGGAAGGTTTAGCGTCACAACTTGCCATGCACCCATACTGAAGTGTTTTCCATCAACAAAGCACATCTTCTCGTAGAAATCAGGATCACTATCAGGAGTCTCGGTGAACGCGTAAGCGCAGCACTGATAACACGATACACCCTTACCATAACCACGGTACTGCGGAATTGCATTGTCAAAATATGGAGTTCCAAACTTTGCAACTACTTTATGAACTGCAAGCCACTCCTCATAATACTCGTCATTAAAGAACTCTGGAGTAATATAGGTCTCAAGCTTCGGGAAGTTGAACGGCTTCCCCCAGTAATCACCTTCAAGAGCTATTTCGTAAATCGCTCTAAAGAATAACCGAGCTTCATCCTCATAATCCCCATACGTATCAGGTCCAACTTGCCCCCGTAAAACTACGGGCTTATCCCTCCAAATCTCAGGAATACCTGGAGAAAGCTGTATATTAGAGAAGACAAGCTGCCCTCCTCGAGCAACATAACACTGAGTCAACTCGTAAAACATCATTTGAGCTAACTGCTTAATCTGACGATAACTCAACCCCCTCATAAAAGGAGCTAAGAACACGTTGTAATTGTAGAAGCCCTGTCCCCCAGCAAAGTTGGTTTGCGCAGCAGCTAAAACTTTCACTGAGTGAAGGACAGCTACCTCAGGGTGTTTAGCTGGCCCAGCAACACTAGTCTTAAAGCCAGTTCCATCAGGCATCAAACCGTAATAAAGGTAGTAGCGCAAATCGTGATCTTGGCAGAAAGGCCTAGTCCCAAAATACTCTAAATCGTGAATGTGAATTTCACCCTTCAAGTGAGCATCAGCTACGTGCATTGGAAGAAGAAGCAAGTACTGCTCTTTAGAAAGCTTGTCAGCCTTCTTTTTGTGTGATGTCTCCGGATTAGGCTGTAAGTTAGCATTCTCCTTAGCCTCAAATCCCAAGCCCATGTCAATTAAGTACGCGTCATAGACAGGAGTGCCTACTCTAGTTAAGACATTTCTGTACACGATGTACTCCGGCTTATTGCTGGACCACTCTAAAAGTATGTTATTAACTACTTCACGTATCAGCGGCGCACTAACAAAACGCGCATTCATACTAAGTATTCTACGCTCAGCTTCAAATGCAATGAGCTCCGCTTCCTTTTTAGATATGGGAGGAATGCCGAAAAACTTCTCAGCCAACTTGGTTTCCTTTAAAAGCTGCTTAACAATCTTATTTCTATCCCAAGGCTCAAAAAATCCACTACTAGTCCTAACCATAACTCCATTAGGTGAAGAAACTTTAACGGAGTTTAACCAACCATTATACCTCTCAAGCCACTCAAGCTTACCCATACCTATCGACTCTCCAATAACTTAGATATTAAAGCTTCATTGAAAGAAGAGTCTGAAAACAGCTCACTATC
>QMRA01000131.1:0-3377 GCA_003649155.1 Thermoproteota archaeon
ATTATTACTATGTCGTGCTTCTGGGGAGGGAGAATGAAAGGTTAAAAGAATTAGATCGATTTTTCCCTGATAATGTTGCCTTCCAAGTTGTTGATAAAAGTAAAATTAGAAGTGCTAGGCTAACTGAAATTGCTTTGAACTTCGAGCGAGGTAGAGCTAAAATTAGAAATGTTGCAGGTTGGAATGGAGAAGCTTATTACTTTAGTAAGCATGTAAGGGACATAATCATTCGCTCCGAGAATCCTGCGATAGACATTTTCATTGGATTTAGAGGCTTTAATGAAATCCTTGAAAGTTTCATTGGAAGTATTGGGCGTTATCCGCTTATTGTCCGGGACTTCGGAGGCCTACATCATGTGTATTCTGGAAAAACGAAAATAGCGGAATTGATAATACCTGATGAAGGTGAGCAGGTTAAAGCATTTAGATTTAATGAGCCTCTAGTGGATGTAGATTTAAACAAGGTGATTTCAGCAAATGAAGAAATAATTAAACTTCACGAGAGCATCTCGCTAAAGTTTTTAGAGCAATTTAAGGGGAAAGGCGATGTTATCGTTCCCTGGAGTGGAGGAAAAGACAGCACCTGTGCTCTTCTACTAGCTTTAAAAGTGTTTAAGAATGTAACTGCAATTTTCGTCGATACTGGATTGGAGTTCCCTGAAACGATGGATTACATTGAAGAAGTTTCGAAGAAGCTCAATGTCAAGGTAGAAATTGAGCATGCAAGGATAGATGAGGAAGTTAAGGTTAGAGGATTACCTACAATTGATGATAGGTGGTGTACTCACTTGAAGATTGAAGCGCTCTACCGCGCTATTAGACGGATAACTGATAATCCAATTGTAATTGTTGGTGATAGAGATTCTGAGTCTAAGCTTAGAAGCTTAAGACCCCCAGCTCGTAAGCACGAATTTGTATTTCAACTTGCTCCAATGAAAATTTGGCCCACATGGCTTTCTCAACTATACTTAATATATAATGGGTTGCCTTTAAACAAACTGTACATCAAGGGTTTCTACCGCATTGGGTGCTACATTTGTCCTGCACTTAGAAGTTGGGAAAGAATGATCATGTCTAGGAATAAATTCAATCCATATGTGCATGCTTAATTTGATTGATAGGCATGTAGATTGGTAGAGTATAAATATGATTTATTTGAAATTATGTGCTGAGGTGTAGGAGCTGCCCAAGGTTGAAGTTTTTTATGAGGTTGATGCCTCTGATTTGAAGAATGCTGATAGAGCTAAGAGGTACCTAAGAACTATTGGTATGTTTGCGCTTTATTTTTTAATTCTATTAGTTTTATACCCCTATCTATACGAGTTTTCGTTAATCGTGCTATTTGTAATCTTAATGTTTACTCCACCAGCAATAATACCTTCACTTGCGAAGTATAAGATAACTAACTTTGGCATTATAGGCCCCAAAGAGAGGGCTGTCCCGCTGTATTCTGAATATCGATTTGTAGCTAATGAAAAGCGCAAGTTCGTATCAGTATTTAAAGGTAGAAGGGAAATCTTCATGCTTTACACTCCTGAGCCCATGAAAGTTATGAGAATACTTGAAAAAGTTTCGAAAATAGCTAAGCCTCCCGATGAAATGTTAGAAGCTGAAGAAGAGGTAAGTGAAAAGGAGGAAGCTGAGAAAGAGCAATAATCTACAAAATAATCTGCTCTTTCCATACCGCATTTGTAGCTTTCAAAGCTGTAGAAGCGATTGATTTTTAGGGTTCTAGTCACTTTAATTGTTTAGCTTTAGGGGGCTATGCGATGAGTCGTGAGGTTAAGGTTAGAGTTGCCGAGGCAAAGGCTAGGGATGTCGGTAGGAAGATTATTAGGTTAGAGCGAAGCGTGATGAGGCAGCTTAATCTTAGTCCAGGAGACTTCGTTGAAGTTATCGGCCCAAAAGGGTCAGCAGTCTGTCAAGTTTGGCCTGCATATATGAGTGATGAGGGTGCTGGTATAGCTAGGGTTGATGGAATAATTAGAGAGAGTATTGGAGTTGGAATTGGAGATACTATCTCACTTCGCAAAGTGGAGGTTTCGCCAGCATCTAAAATCGTTTTAGCTCCGACCGAGGCTATGATGTTTGGGCCAGACTTCGTCGAGTATATCAAAAGTCAACTTATGGGTAAACCAGTTTCTCGGGGCGAGATCATAGTTGTTCCTGCTTTCACAACAGAGCTGCGATTTATAGTTGTTAGTACTCAGCCTACTCATCACGTCTACGTCACTCTTGACACTGAAGTTCAAGTGAGGGAGACGCCTGTAAAGGAGGAGGCAGTTGTTAGAGGTGTACCTAGAGTTACATGGGAAGATATAGGAGATTTAGAGGATGCTAAGCAGAAGATTCGAGAAATCGTTGAGCTACCTTTAAAGCACCCTGAAATTTTCAGGCATTTAGGCATTGAACCTCCAAAGGGCATTCTACTATATGGCCCGCCTGGAACTGGTAAAACACTTCTTGCAAAGGCGCTGGCGAACGAGGTTGGAGCGTACTTCGTTTCGATTAACGGCCCAGAAATTATGAGCAAGTTTTATGGAGAGTCTGAAGCAAGATTGAGAGAAATTTTCAAGGATGCAGAGGAAAATGCTCCATCAATAATTTTCATAGATGAAATTGATGCTATAGCTCCGAAGCGTGAAGAAGTTACTGGTGAGGTTGAGAGGAGAGTTGTTGCTCAGCTCCTAGCATTAATGGATGGGTTGAAGGAGAGGGGTAAAGTCGTAGTAATAGGCGCTACAAATAGGCCTCAAGCACTTGATCCAGCTTTGAGGCGGCCGGGGAGATTTGACAGAGAAATAGAAATCCGTCCTCCAGATAAGAGAGGTAGAAAGGAGATACTTCAAGTTCACACTAGGAACATGCCTCTTGCTGAAGACGTTAATCTAGATGAGCTGGCAGAAATAACGCATGGATATACTGGAGCTGACTTAGCTGCATTATGCAGAGAAGCAGCTATGACTGCTTTGAGGCGATTCCTACCTCAGATAGACCTGTCTCAGCCAACCATACCAGTTAACGTCCTTAAAAAGCTAAAGGTGACAAGTCAAGACTTCCTCGAGGCAATGAAATTCATTCAGCCAACATTACTTAGAGAAATTTACATTGAAGTTCCAGAGGTTAGGTGGAGCGATATAGGTGGCCTAGAGAACGTCAAGCAAATTTTAAGAGAAGCTAATCTGAACGATGGTGCGCGACTTGTCGGGACAATAGACTCCGGGGCAAATCAGATGCTGGCATATGTAGAAGGCAAGATGAGCCAGTTTATTCGCACATCATTCAGCAAAAAGCCGACTGAATATTATAAGGATCAATGGCAAAGCATAAGGCGAGGGCTATTTAGATAGTCTATCCTCAGATAGTTTCCCTGAATG
>QMRA01000132.1:0-3366 GCA_003649155.1 Thermoproteota archaeon
AACTTCTTTAATTCGTGATCTATTAATACTCGTGTGCCTGATCCCTTATTTCTGTTAATGAACTTAACTTCCTTTTGAAGGAGGTCTTCGAAGCTCTTAATATTCATTGGGTTGCCTTTTCTCACTACTAGTCCTTGCTCCCTAATGTAGCCTCTAATTAATACTGCGTTATCTACATTATACTTTACTAGGAAAGGAACATTATACGTGAGTGTTTCTTCATCTAATAGGTGGATTCCAGCTATGTCTGCTTCGCCTTTCTTTACTGACATTAAGCCCGCTAGTGATCCTACGCTTATCATTCTAATGTTTTTAATTTCATACTGCTCTTCTAGTAGTTCTATTAGCTCGTCTAGAGCTGGGCAGTGACTTCCGATTATTGTTAGATTTGGGGGTTCAATTTTACTACTTAGTGGCCTAAATTCGACCTGCTCGCCTGGTTCAACTAGCTCTACATTTTCTTTAATGATAATGTAACCGTCTGATCTTACGAGATTTGCTATTGCTCCGCTATGGTGTAATAGTGGGTATGCGATTTTTTCGCCTTTTTCACCTGGAATTATGCTTACTGGAATCAAGTTTACTCTCCCTCTTGCTGGTCGCAGTCGTGTTGCAATTTTCACTTTGAACCTCTCTTCTTCCTCCTCGGGTAATCCTGCAAGTGCACGTATTACAGGCTTTGCAATTAGATTGAATATCATTAGGGCTGAAACTGGCCACCCGGGAAGCCCAATTATTAACTTCCTATTTACAACTGAAATTACAGTTGGCTTTCCAGGCTTAACCTTTAATCCGTGAACTATCACGCCAGGTTTTCCAAGTTCATCTAGCACTTTATATACTAAATCTCCTATACCTGCAGAGGTTCCTCCTGAAATTAGTACTAAGTCGGTTTTCTCAGCTGCTTTTTCAATCATTCTCCTTATTTCGGTAATGTCATCTCCAACTATTCCTAGTGGTATGGGTTCTCCTCCAGCTTCTTTTACACCTGCTGCAATTGAGTAGGTGTTTACGTCGTATATCTTGTAGTGAGGTAAGCTACTCCCTGGTGGCACTAGCTCGCTGCCAGTTGATATTATTGCTACTTTTGGCTTCCTGTAAACTTTAACTTTGCTAATCCCTACTGCTGCGATTACTCCAATTTCTCTTGGAGTTAAGAGTGTTCCTCTCCTCAATATTTTCTCTCCAATCATCAAGTCTGAACCTGCATATACTATATGTGCACCTACTGCTACAGGTTTGAATATTTCAACTACGTCTCCAATTTGCCTGGTATACTCAACCATTACCACTGCATTTGCTCCCGGAGGTATTGGAGCTCCTGTTGAAATTTCAACTGCGCAACCCTTTTCAACTGCTACTTTAGGCTTATCTCCAGCTTCGATTTTACCTATAACCTTAAGCTTTATGGGGGAGTCTTCGTCAGCACCATACGTGTCTTCAGCAATTACAGCGTATCCATCCATTTCAGATCTATCGAATGGTGGTAAGTCCACTTTTGCTATGATATCTTCAGCTAGAACTCTTCCAGAAGCTTTCAGTAAATCTACTTCTTCAACTCCTAATGGGCTTAGGTCTACATGCTTTTTAATAAGCTCTAATGCTTCTTCAATTGTTACGAGCTTGTGAAATATCTTTCGCATTTAAATTCCCTCCAAAGGCCTCAACAAAATAACATCTACTTCTTCTCCCTCCTCTACACCTTCTACTTCTTCTGGAATTACCACCATGCCAGTTGATTTCGTTATTGTTGATAGAATGCCTGAGCCAGTTAGCTTTAGAGGCTCAGCCAAAAATTCGCTTCCACTTCTCACTAACTTCACTCTTAAGAAGTCTCTCACTCCAAGTTCTGAAGCAACTCTCCTAGTCATTTTGGCTTTAATTCTTGGCCGTGGAGTTTCTTTCAATCCACTAATTATACTTATGGCTTTTTTGGCGAATAACTCAAATCCTATTAAAGCTGCAACTGGAAATCCTGAGAGCATTACTATCGGCTTTCCATTAAGTACTGCAAATCCCGTCGGCTTTCCAGGCCTCATCGAAACTCCGTGGAATACTATTTTAGCGCCAATTGATTTCACAGCTTTAATAACGTAGTCCTTCTTGCCGACAGATGTTCCTCCAGTTGTAATGACCATGTCAGCATGTTTTAAGCCTTCGAGAACGCGTTTAGCTATCTCTTCTTCCTGGTCTCTTGCTGTTCCCAGGTCTATGAATTCTCCTCCTAACTCATCAATAAGAGCTGCTATCATCCACTTCGTGCTATTCACTATTTTTCCAGGCTTCAAATCTTCGCCGAGTTCAATTAGCTCATTGCCTGTCGAAAGTACTGCTATTCTCGGTTTCCTATACACCTTCACTTTTGTGATATTGAGTGATGCGAGAACTCCTATGTCCCAAGATCTAATTACCATGTCCTTCTCTAAAGCTAATTCTCCTGCCTTAATGTCCTCGCCTTTCATGGAAATGTTTTTCCAAACAGGTATTGCTCTGTAAACTTCGACGTAGCCGTTAACTTTTCTAGCATCTTCATATGGAACTACTACATTAGCGCCTTCCGGAATCTTAGCTCCAGTGGATATTTCCACTGCCTCTCCTCTATTAACCTTAATATCCTTAAACTCTCCAACTTCAATGCTTCCAATGAGCTTTAAAATTGCTGGATTAAGTTGAGTTGCTCCAGTTATATCTTCAGCTCTAGCTGCATATCCGTCCATTGCAGCTCTATCATATGGAGGAACGTCTATGGGCGCCAAAATATTTTCAGAGGAAACTCTACCTAAACTTGAAATTAAATCTACAACTTCCACTTCACTTATTCGATATGTTATTTCTTGTTTAATCCTACAAATAGCCTCATCAACTTTTATGAGTTCTTTAAAACCTATACCGGCTACAGTCAACACTACACACCTGCACTCTAATTATCACTATAATTCCAGTTAAAGCTTAATAATTGCAAGTTAAAAGTGCGTTTTGCTCATCTTTATGTTCCTAAATTATAGTAATTGAAGCTTGATTTCATCAGCGTATATCTTTTTAACTTCCCCCGAGTCAAGTTTAATTGTCAATGAGCCATCATCATTAACGTTTAGTGCAACTCCAAGTAGTATTCCACTATCACTAATCACCTTAATTCTACGATTTAATGTGCAGTCGTAATTACTCCAAATCTTCAATATTTTATCGATGTCCATTTTTTGTATTGCCATGAGCTCTGATATTATTGAATTGGATAGAACATCTAAGTTTACTTCTTTACCGGTTTCCAGAAAAATTGATGTTGAATTTTTCTTTAACTCGTCTGGGAAGTCGTTTAATTTTAAATTTGCATTCACTCCGATTCCAATAATTGTATATTTTAGC
>QMRA01000133.1:0-3358 GCA_003649155.1 Thermoproteota archaeon
CTCTAATATCTTAATTAGCAAATCGACTCTATGCTCATCAATTGCCTCCTCTAAACGTTCAACAGCCTCAGCTGCATCAATAGCCTTCTTTGGATCCTCAATTAGTATGATAAAGGCATCTCTGAGTTTAACTCCAATTTCATAAACCATATCAGCCATCTTCTTCAACTGCTCCTTTACGCATTCAGGCATGTCCTCAGCCTTTGACAAGCACAGCTTCCTACCTGCAGACTTAGCATTCGCTGCTAGGTCATCAGCAGTCAAAACTAAGTGGATAATCTCCTCTCTGTCAATAGGGTGAAATGGGCCTTTTGAAAGCTCATCTAAAATCCTCTCTTTAACATCGTCAGCTTCACGTTCCCTATCAAAAACCAGCTTAAAAATCTCACAAGCCTTATCGAAATTACCATCACAGACAGCATAAACTAAATCTCGAGTAGCTGCAATAGTAGACACTATAGTCTCAAGGTGAACACGACATATATTTAAAATTTCAATCTCCCTTTTCTTCCCAAACCAAAGGGCAGGGTAAGTTGATTTAAACAGCTTCAAATTCAAACCTCCGCGAGACATTGAGATTAGATTGTGCCCATATAAGCATTTCGTATATTTAATGATTATTTAATATAAATTTAAGTGTAGTGAAGCTAGGAGTCCTAAAATGTAAGCTGCAGCAGTGCTACTCCTCATTGAAAATTGCGTTTGAGGACCCAGTCTGAAAAGCTTTTCAGCTCTATGCCTCGCTTCAATGCTAAGTCCTTCATATTCATTCCCAATTAATATACCAACCCTACCTACACAAGACGAGGCAGCTTTAAGAAAGTCCTCTTCATTTAAAGTAGCACTCCTGCTAAAACCAAAGACACATACGTCTCTAACGGCATCATCCAGCTGCTCATAAATCTTAAGCTTGATCTGCTTTGCAACACCCCCGATTGCATTCAAAGCTTTATCCACCTTATCTTTACGTGCACCTACAATTCTCAGCTCAACATTCATTGCAGCACAGAGCCTGAGCATATCCATAATCTCATATGTAGTCCTAGGCTTCTCGAAAATAATGACATACTTACTGAATAAACCAGAGGGAAGGTGCTTCCTATACTTCTTGTAAAAGCGAGTTATGGAAGCTCCAATAGTTAAACCACTCTTACTAAATTGAACGTAAACAATGTAATCTGGATTTTTAACGTCAACTTTCAAATTCAATTTACTGGCAATTTCAGAGCCAATAATCCTGCAAAGCTCTAAACTGCCCTCTTTTATCGGAAGCAAAGCATCGTCAATCTTCTTAACTTCAACTTTAAATGTGCCTGGACCGCACATAGCAATCAGGTGCCCTAAAGCTTTAACAGAGTAAGAAGACGCCAACTCAATGTTGGGAGGCAAATTCTCAAAGAATATGGGGATGAGCTTAGATACTTCAGGCACATCCCTTAAAGCTCTTAAAGCTGTGAGCAAATCACCTTCAAACTGCACAATTAGCCTCTTCATGGGCTTTTCAGGGTCTACGCCAACTTTAGCTTTGACACCCACTTTATACAAGGCGTCTCTAAGAATTTTAGCTACCTTCAACTCCTTGCCAGAAGTGTAATCTTCCAATGTAGCTAAAATCTTCACACTACAAAAGCCGTTAAAAATACTTTTAAGCTTAATGGAATCAACTAGTTTTGACCAGGTTGGAGGTCAATGACGCGTTGATTGACTTAGCTACAATACTACTAGGCATCGGATTAGCACTATCATTCTTGACTGCAGTGAGTTTAGGAGCTAATGATGCAGCCACCCCAACAGACTGTGCAGTAGGAGCAGGGATAATTTCAGTTAGAAATGCCGTAATACTATTTGCAATTTTCACCGGCCTAGGAGCGCTATTACAAGGATATCAAGTTATGAAAACCATAGGAAAAGGGATAGTGCCGGGAGTAAATCTACTTGGAGCCATCACAATATCCCTTACTGCAGCAATCTGGGTTTTAATTTGCTCATATAAGGGCTTAGACGTATCAGTGACATATGCCACAATTGGAAGTGTTATTGGATATGGAATAGCAACCTACGGCATTGAAAACGTCAATTTAGGAGTGCTTCAGAAAGTATTTCTAAGCTGGGTATCATCACCCTTATGTTCAATGGCGCTTGCATACGCCTTATACTCAACTTTTAGGAGGATACTAATAAAGAAAGCATGGACCGAGAAAATTCAGAAAATTATTTCTTGGCTCCTCATAGCATCACTGTGCTTTTCAGCGTACTCATTCGGCGCAAATGACGTTGGAAACGCGACAGGAGTATACGTTACTGTTGCCGAAAGACTTGGAAGAATCCCAGACTACACTGCCATGATCTTATTATCAGCATTTGGCGCTGTTGGAATAGCAATTGGCGGACTGACTTGGGGTCGAAGAGTAATTGAAACCGTTGCATTCAGAATAACAAGGTTAGATATAGTTATGGGCTTAGCAGCTGAAATAAGCAATGCAGTAGTAGTTTACATCTTCACCACCATTCCATACATGCTGTTCGGCTATGGACTTCCAATATCAACCTCCCTAGCAAGCAACGGAGCAATAATCGGGGTAGGACTAGCTAAAAGCTACAAGTCCATAAACACTAGAACAATAATGCGCCTAGTCATAACATGGATAATAACTGTCCCAATGACCGCCATAATCTGCATGACACTCTACATATTGCTAAGCCAAGTATTAACTCTACCAGTTTAGTTAAAGCTTTAGAGTTTCACCCTTCACCGGACATAACACCTTCAAATTTAAGTCTTTAACAAAGCTAGCTAGGAAGTGCGGTGCTTCACTGTGAATTGGAATTATACACTTAACGCCTACATAATCCAAGAACTTTTTCAAGTCCAGCGGCCTAATATGCCCTGAACTGTGAATTGGATAATAAGTCATCCCTAAAATTCTAATCCAATTCTTTAGCTTTTCAAACCTTATTTCAAGCTCCTCTTCAAATGGCTCTGAAGTACTCATAATGTAGACTCCACCTTCAAGAGCATCACGAAAATCGCCTTTACTGCACCTATACAGTTCCACTAAATCATCGTAAGAGTAATACGAAGTTACAAGGATGTAGTTATCCGGATGCCTTAAAATGTCTTCAGCCTCAATAACGCCACCATACTTAGCGCCGAGCTCATATTCCCGCTCACTAAAACTCTTATTGAATGAAGATTTCACGGCACCCGCAAGAAACGACTTCTTCCACTTTGTCAACCTCTTACGCTTAGGAGAGTAAATCAGCAAGTTTCCCAAGTTAGGGAAGTTTTCAATACCCTTTTCCGATAACCTTGCGAGAACTGCAGCTAACTTGACGTTTAAAACTAGCTGCCTACTAC
>QMRA01000134.1:0-3346 GCA_003649155.1 Thermoproteota archaeon
CGACTTACTACACCATTGATTAAGTTGCTTGCAGCTTCGACCGCACTGGGTATATCAAACATTACAATTGCCTCTGTGTATAAAAGAAACATGGTAGTATACCATAATATTAGCAAACTCGCATGTGCTGAAACGTATAATTAGCCCCATTTAATAATCATGTCCATAGCTTTAGCATCAAGCTCTGTTAAATCGCTCTTGAGCATATGTTCTATTCTGTCTAATGGTACCCCTCTCTCGTACCTCATTATAACGTACTCGAACGCTTTGAACTCAAACATCCTTAATGCAGCTAGAGCAGTCGATACCGCTTTTGCTGTGCTTATTGTTACTGGAGAGCATTGTTCTACGTATCCCTTCTCCATCTTATGATCTTCAAAGACATAAAATAATTTTAGGTTTCTTCTCGCAGTGTTCCTGGTCATTATCTCTTACCCGTTAGTATTAGGTCACGATTGATTTTGGCACGATTTCCAACTTGTCTAGCATACTTGCTGTCCATTAGTTCAGCTGCTGCTGTTTCAAAGTCTTGCATTGCTAGTGCTTTATGTAAATAGCCAAACCTTTTAAACTTAGTGATACCTATGTTAAAAGTCAAATCTATTAATGCGTCTATACGCGGTTGTGATAACATCTGATATGCAGGGAAAGCAGCAAACAGTGATCGTTCTGCTTCTTGTAGGTCTTCCTCTAGCATGTCCTTGGCAATAGTAAGAGTAATCCCATTGTCATCTATGTTGTGTCCGTAACCTATCGTTAAGCGGCCACTTGTACATTTATAGAGCTTTAACCGCAGCCCTTCACTTTGTTCTACGTGTTTCCTTAGTTCTTTAGTAATCATCTTAATTCCTTATAAAAAAAAAGCCTGCGTTCGCTTCTTTCGAGGCTAGGCAGGCTGAGGTTGCTACTTTGCTTTTGGAGGAGCATCGAAGTTAATTAAGTATATCATTATTTGACCGTGACAGTCTATTTTTATTACCTGTTTAAAGTTCATCATTCACACCTTTAGTTAAGTCTTCGTCAACGTCCGGGTTTGCTGTTATTGAGCATTTAGGACACGTAACATAAGCATGTTTCTCTCTATCATGAGAGGGTATAGTCCATACACACGAACAGTTACCGCACATGAACTCCGTTACCACGTATGTTCTATAATCTAAAATCACATTCTTATCCTCGTTGGTCTTCTTTCTGTAGTTCGGTCAAACAACTGCCTACCTAAGGCAATTTTTTCATCTAATCGCTGATTATTGGCATGTTCGTCAGATATCATACGTACCACTTCATCAACATCATCCGTTAGGTGGATTAAATCAATGTCTTCAGGTGATATATAACCAAAACCCAGCATTGTCGTCTTTATCCAGTCCAGTAGTCCAGTATAGTAGTCTACACCAACCAGATACACTTTAGCTCTACGGGTCTTCAATGTCTGTATAAGCGTCAATACTTCAAACATTTCATCTAGTGTCCCAAAGCCACCTTCCATACATATGAAGGCGTCTGAATACTTTACCATCATTACTTTTCTAACAAAGAAGTACTTATACGTATAGCATTTAGTAACGTACTGGTTGTTCTCCGTTTCAAAAGGAAGTACTATTCCCATTCCAACAGACTCAACCTCTTTGTTCTGTACTCTATATGCTCCTTCGTTCCCTGCAGCCATAATACCCATCCCACCGCCAGTAATAGTACTGAAACCATTTTTAGCTAGCTTCTCGCTAATGTCAGCGGCTTTTTGGTATGGTACTGCTGTTCTAGGCGTTCTAGCGGAACCAAATATAGTGACCGCCTTGCCCAGGCCTTCAAATAAGTGATCCGCCTCAGCAAACTCTGTCATTATCGACCCTACGTTACTCTTCTCTTTTGACGTACTCATTGTCTGCCTCTTCTTGTCTAGTATATTCCTTCTCTTCCTTCAGTAGATCTCTATAATAATCTAGCTGCTCTTGCTGGGCGGCCACCTCCTCAGTAAGCCACTCAATACGTGCTCTGTCTTTGGCCATTGTCTTTCTCCTACGTAAAAAAATCATGGACTGCGTGGGCTATGATCCCCACAAAAATTGCTGTGTATGCTAGCGCAACTCCTACTGCCAGCCCTACAGCACTAAATAATATTACTGATACTGTTATAACCCTAACTCCCAAAACTCACCTCCGTGCTGTATGCATTTATTAATCTGTTCTATTGCTGCATCCGCTCCTTTGCAGATGTAGGCGTCGTGTCCTAATGACCTTAGCTTTTCTAGCCAGGCCTTTTGTGCTGGCGATACTACTCCTGTGTTCAGGGTTTTCATCTCTATAAAAACCGTACGACCATTCAAGAAAATTATTAAATCAGGAAACCCTTTCGACCATCCTGCTGATTTTAATTTCCCAATCATACCGAAAAACCTTTTGTCTTTTTTTGCTGAGCTAAAGAACGAAGACGGCGGAGCGAAGAAACTGACATTGTTAGCCTTAAGCCAACCGATGACGGCCACTTGCTCCTGTTGCTCTGTTGGGTCACTCATTAAAACGGTACATCTTGATCAAAGTCTTCATCTTTCTTTGCCTGGGCTGGTGCTGGTGCGACCCCTACGTCGTTCTTGCCACCCATTAATTCTACATTCTGTACAAATACATTTAGAGACGATCCTCCAGTTCCATCTTTCTTAGTGTACGTGTTCAAGCTAACTTCTCCTTCCACTGCTACAAGTTGTCCCTTTTTCATAAACTCTTGTAATCTACCCTCAGCTCGTTTTCCAAATAAACTACAATTGAAATAATGAACCTTCTCTTTATCACCATATCCTGTATTATTAGCTACGCTGAAGGACAGAATCGCGGTACCGGACGGAATGGTACGCTGTTCTGCGTCTGATGTTAGTCTGCCTGTTATAATTACTTTATTCACGTTAATTGCCCTTTTGTTTGTTATTTATTCACTTTAATTTCAATAATCTCTCGTTTCAAGAGTGCTTCTATAGTTCGCATGATCCCTTCCAGGTGCATGAGTGTTAACTCTGGCTTTGTAAACTGAGTACTGCCACGTCCATCGATAGTGTCGTGGCAACTACTGCAGCACCAAGCTCCTTGTATGTCGTGATTCTTCGTACCCATACCTGCTCCTCCCAGGTGTGCAAGTACAGTCGTTTCCGCGTTAAAATTACAGACACCAGGTACTCTAACCTGGCAATCTTCCCCTTTAGCTTTTCCCCTTAGTTTTGTCTTGTCGTTCCATTTATGACCCATCTGTTACTTCCGACAAGCTCTAGTTGTCCACATGAAAGCTACTACCTGTCCTACAAACTTCACAAGACTATTAACTTTCGTGAAAAATGGCGCTGGATTATCCATAAAC
>QMRA01000135.1:0-3321 GCA_003649155.1 Thermoproteota archaeon
CACCTTGAACTTGCCATAAGTCAGCTTATTGAAAATTTCCCAGTAATCATCACCGTGACGAATTGTACGGTTAAAGTTCAAGATGGACTTTGTAGTGCTGAGGTGGAATTTATAATTAGCGACTTCAAGTTCAATTCTCACTACTCGTTGAATTGCCTCTCCGAGTTGAATGTGTCTCTAATTGAAATTTCAACTTCTAATCCTCCACCTACTCCAGCATTCAAAACTGTATCGCTTAAAGTTAAAGTGGTTAGGGAGTATGAACTGCCTATTCGCTCATTGAACTTCACGTTAGCATATTATGCAGGAGGTAAATGGGATATATTTGATCCGAAAGTGGAATTTGCCTCTCCAAGTATTTGGATGGTTCATGCTGTTATTCCATTGCTTGCTACAAAAATCAGGCTTTATGTAGGTGATTGGCGTGGCATTGTCACTTCTATTGAGGTTGAAGTCTAAGTCTGGCATTTCAGAGATTATGACTGGAATAGTCGTTAGCTTTGCAATTATATCTTTAACGCTAATAGCTTATGGTCTAAGTATAACTGTTTCCTCTTTTTTGATCATTAGAGGTAGTGAAGTTTTGGCTGAAGAGTCAGTTCTTACTCTTATTGGAGCTTTTGAAGTCCTCGAATTTAGTGGTGATTCGAAGAGCCTAAACCTTGCAGGTATTTCCTCAATAGCCTTCGTATATACTGGAAATTTTACTTTGATTGCAAATGGAGTTTTGATTGGAGAGTGGAGGAACTTTGAAGTTTTTGCTTTTACTAGAGCTCCAATTGCAGAGAATGAGACTATTTTCATCGGAGGCACGAATTACTTTTCTATTAATGGATCAAGCATAGCTGCTGTAAAGCTCAGTATTGCAATTAAACTTTTGTTTAGAGTTTATGTTTCCTCTTTTGGTGATCATGTTTACGTTAGGGTTTACACTTTTGAGGAGGAGACTACTTGTAAGGGTGAGTGGCTGAGAATAACTGTTTCTTCAGTTATTAGGAAGGTTTACATAATTACTTGTCCAGAAGGAGTGCTTGAATTGACACTTTTAAGGGGTAATGGCAGTAGTTTTGCTTTAATAAAAATAGGTAGTCAAAGAGTCGTACTTTTATTTGAAGTTTTGAAGCTGGAGGTGAAGTAATTGAGTTCTTCGACTGTTGTGGCAGTAATCATTACTACTGCAGTGCTTTTAATTGCCGGTATAGGTCTTTCAACCTACTATACGGCAAATTTGTATGCGCAATTGAATCCTGAAATAGATGCTGTCAAGTCTATTTTTAAGTTGATTGCGAGTAATGCTTTGAGTGGCTATCTAATCAACATGCCTATTTACTTAAAGTATGGTTATTTGAAGTTTGAAGATAGTGGCATTTTTTCGATATCTCTTGATGGACAGCAGCTTTTTGCATCAAAAATACTTACATTAACTTACGTTTGTAGATTCAACATCTACCCTGAAGATGAACCAGTTATTTTAGTTAGTTGTAATTCAAGCGGCTTCTCCTATGTGATTGTTGGTATAGGTAATAGAATCAAGTTGAAATTTTATCCGAAGTTTTTATTTAATGATGGTCAAGTCGTAGTGGCATGTGTTGTTTTTGATGCGATGGATATTCAATTTGTGGGAGATTCTTTAGAATTGAATTATCACATTTGCGTTGTGGAGAGGTATTTGGCTCCTCTTTATAATGTTGGTTTTCTCTTGCGAGTAGTTTATGGTGATTCTGTGAGCTGCTTTGTTGTTAATGCATCTGCGCTTAGTCCTGTTTTAGTGTCGGTTAAGGTTGTTAAGGTGAGAGTGGAGGGTTAATTGTGAGAGTGGTTGTTTCTCATGTTATTTTGACTTGGGCTCTAATTGCCTCTTTATCTGCCTCTATCGTTGCTATAAGTGCATTTGTGAATTCACATGTTCCGTCTATATGCTCAGCTGAGGCTTGCATCAACTCGATTTTAGAGTCTATTTTATCGATTGAGGGGTCTGTCAGAGCTTTGGGTGAGCCAGCTTACATTGCTTTGAAGGTTAGGTTTTCTAGATCGGTTGTTGGTGGAGTAGTTGAGCTAACTGGAGATGGTATTTTAAAGTTGGAGATTAATGGTAGAACTTTCACTGCAGTGGTGCCTAAGCCTAAGGATGTGATGTTTCAGCACTCTAGGATTTACATTTCTGAGCCTTTTGTTTGGGTTGTCGCAGTCAAGTTTGGAGGTGGAGTGTTGATTAGTATTTTAAATAGTAGGGTGCTTTCTACTCGATTTTAATTTCGAAGCCAGTTATCTTCTTTGGTAGAACTACTTCGAGTATTCCTCTCTTGAATCTTGCTTTAGCTTTCTCTGGAATAACTGGAGCTGGTAGGCGTATTACTTTCTTAAAGTATTCGAATGAAGCTTCCTTCCTCACTACTCCAAGTCTTTCAAATCTGCATGCTTCTTTTAGTGTTGCTTCGACGGTTAATGTGTCTTCTGTTGCGTAGATTTTGATGTTGTTCTTGTCTACGTATGGTAGGTCAATTGTGACTATGACTTTATCTTCGACTTCTCTTACGCTGACTAGTGGTTCTAGACACCTTGATTCGTAGTCCCACATTGGTTTTTCAAATTCCTCATAGAACTCTTCGAACATTCTTTCTATTCTTTTTCGTATTCTTTCAAATTCATCAAATATTCTCCACATTTTCTCTCCTCCTACGTGTACATGAGCGGCACTTCGCTTTCCTGGAGCTTTTTCATCGCTTTGAGCTGTCTTTGAGTTCTCCTCATTAGTTCTCTTGCCTTTAATCGTATTTCTTCGGCTTTCTCCATTAGTTTTTGGACGTTTACGTCTATGCCGGAGATTTTACTGAATGCTTTTAGTGTTGAGGCTGCTGCTGCAGGGTCTGGGAATTCCATGAATGACTCTGCTAGTAGGAGTATTCCTGGAATTTTAAGTTTGATGCACTCTCTTAGGATTAGTGCGTTTGCTCCTGCTATGAAGCCTTCTTGGAGGGCTTCTATGCCGTGCTCTTTTAGTAGTTTCTTTGTTTCTTCTGTGGTTGCGACACCGTAGACTTTTGGCTCTTCGATGTCCACCCTGTTGGGGACTCCTAACCCGCTTAGCATTATTATGTACTTGCCGTTTTTCTCCTTCGTCCACTCGACTATCTTTTTCGATAATGCAATAACAGTTTGAGTTGGCAGTGCTATTTCGGATATTAGTGCTATTATGCTGTCGTTGGCGTATAGTCTTACTGGTGCTTTTAGCTCTCCGTCGTGTAGTAGCATTACTGGTGGTATTAGGTCGTAGTAAGCGTAGCCGTGCTCCTTTAAGTTTAGCTCTCTGACGAGGTGTAC
>QMRA01000136.1:0-3299 GCA_003649155.1 Thermoproteota archaeon
ACTCTGACGATAGGTGTTGCTTTATTTTCATCTATAACTTGAATTAGGTTGTGTACGTCGCTAATTGTGAGTGGAGAGTGCTCCATGTCGAGGACGAGCCAGTCAAATCCTATGTTTGAAAGTAGCTCGGCGACATCAGGTGAATCAATTGTAACCCATAAACCAATAGCGCTTTTACCTTCTCTTACCTTCCTCTTAAGCTTATTATGCATAAAATCACCGCGGATATTGGTATTTTCATTTAAAATTATAAGCCTTAGCTTAATAGTTAGGTAAAGCTAATTTGTATTTGTAGAGTAAGTTAATTGAGCAACATTGCGAGGAAGAGTGCTCATTGTAGGTGGAGGATTTTCAGGACTTCTCTTGGCAAGCATGTTGGGAGATGGTGCAGTAGTTTTTGAGGAACATGAACGTGTAGGCCGACCGGAGCACTGTGCAGGAGTAGTTAGCATTAGAACTGCCAAACTAATAGGTATCCCCCAAAGCCTTATTGAAGAGAAGTTCTATGAAATGAAAATCTTCACTAAAGGTGGAATGCTAATTTGGAGAGGAAATCCACTAGCAGTTAAAGTTGACAGAGTAGGCTTAGAGGATTACTTATACAATGAATGTTTGAGTTCAGGTACACTTGTTAAGTTAAAATCAAGAGTTACACGCGTTAGTGAAGATGGCTTTATTCTTACTAGGGATGAGAAAGTTGAGGGTGAAGTGGTAGTTTTAGCTGAGGGAGCAAAGAGATTTTTCTCAAGAAAGCTGAAAATGATACAATTCAGCGACGATTATTATGGATTGCAAGCAAGGATTAAAGCTGATGTCCAAGTAAATTCAATTGAAGTATACCTTGATAGGCTAGCTGAAGGATTCTTCGCATGGCTTATACCGCTCAAAGATAGGCGAGAAGCAATAATAGGATTAGCTGCAAAATCTAGTGCTGCATTAAGGCTTAGGTTATTGACTTTTAAGAAGATACTTGAAAAGCGTGGTAAAATTAGGTGTTCGGATGTAAAGTACTATTTTGGAGGTACGGTCATTCGAGGAGTTGTAGGTAAAGTCGCCTCAGGAAAAGTAGTTGGAATTGGAGATTGTGTCCAAATGACTAAGCCTTTTAGTGGAGGTGGCCTATATCCATCAACATTGGCTGCTATTATTATGGCTGAAAAGTTGAAGAAACTGATAAATGGAGAACTTGACTGGAGAAGTGCGATAAGTCAATATCGCACAACTATGAGTCCTCTAATAAGAGGATTGAGAGCTTCGTACCTTGCTTTTAAATTAGTTGGATTACGCGATTATTTGACCATTAAGATTATGGCTAAAGGTGCAAGAAAGTTAGGACTTCAAGATAATGTTCTGAGTAGTATCGACTATGACGAGCATTTTAAAAGCATGCTTCACTCGGCATTAAATCCTGTGAAGGTACTGCAGTATGCCGGCACGTTATTAATGGGACTTATATGAATGGTATTTCAGCTATAATCTTTACTGCTACATTTACGTAAACATTTTAACTTGTTGCAATTCCATTTCAAGTAGTGATCCAGATGAAGATTCGTGCGCTAACGTTGTTTATCGATCCTGAAGTGGTAAAATTCGATTTGAAGCAATTGGCTTCAACTATAGGTGATTTAGTTGATGATGCGCAGAGAAATTTTGGTATTGAAATTTGGACTAAACGTTTAGCGTTAACGCCTCAACCTATAAAGCGTATGACTGAGCTTGCTGAAAATCTTGAAATTGAAATTCCAGATGTAATTGACTACATTTCCATTCCTATTATCCTTAGAAGTGTAGATGACATGACGAGGATCTTTGAAGTGCTTTCAAAATGTAAGCGTATTTTTACTTCAATTTGTGGAAGTGAGGATCAATTAATAGCATTTCAAAAGCTTCTTGAAATAATTTTAAACAAGCAAAATCCGGAGTGCTTCATTAAAGTTTCATTCTCCATTAAAAATCACATACTAACACCATACTTTCCAGCTGCTTCAGCACCCAATGGCAAAATCGGGTTTTCAGGAGCACTACTTTATGTTAGCGACTTAATGAATGCATTAAATAATAAAGCGCCCTTAGCGCAAGAAATTGAAAATTGCTTTAATATGGCGATGAGAATTTTAGATTATCTTGCCAAAAAACTGAATGTTGAAAACTTTGGCGTTGACCTATCTATTTCACCTTGGATGGATGATAGCGTTGCAAAGTTACTTGAAATGATTAGTGGTGAAGAATTTAACAAACCATCAACATTCTATGCCGTCATGAAGTTAAATGATGAAATAAAATACGTTTCAAGCAAATGCAATAATTGCATTGGCTTCAATGAAATTATGCTTCCATATGCAGAGGATTCAAGATTAATGGAATTAGGTGGAAAGGGTAAGTTGACTGCATATGATCTCCTTTTACTTTCATCAGTTTGTGTAGCTGGCTTAGATGTAGTGGTTCTGCCTAAAATGGATAGGAAAGTGCTTAGAAACTTCCTGCTAGATGCGTACGCAATCTTGAGCTCCAAAGGTAAGCCCTCAGGAATTAGAGTAATTCTAACAGACAAAGATCCAGGCGAGATAGCTGAATTAGGATTTTTAGGCAGTGCTCCAGTTATGAAATTAAAGTGACTAAGCTACTATGATAACTACATGTAAAGTTTTACACTAAATATTTAAGGAATTAAATAATTAACATAAAGTACGGATGAAGAATTATTAGAAATATTAAAAAGACAAGTTAAGATTGAAAAAGAAAATGCCCGCTCGCTCGATGAAGCAACACTTCCTATAAAAAATGAACTGATAAGAGGACTATTAAGAAGCGTTATACATGACTCTGAAAAACACGCTGAATTACTTCAAGCTTTAATAATTCACATTGAAGGCTTGAGCAAACCATTAACAGAGGAGGAGTATGTTTCTCTTGATGATGTAATTAATGAGTATATAACATTAGAAGCTCGAATGATTAATACGATTAGGAGATTATTAGTTGAGATTAAAGATAAGCGAATCACGTACATCTTGAAGTACATTCATGATGATGAAATAAGGCATCATGCATTACTCAAAGGTATTCATAGAGTAATTGCCAATCGTGAAGTAGTAACGGAATTTGATTGGATGGATATCGCATGGAAGGATGTTCCATTCTTTTACTAGTAATATCGTTGTTCCTACCATCAAAAATGTAATAAATTACCTTTTTCTTCTAAATTTACTCTACAGCTGGTTTGCTTTATGAATTAGATTTAAGTCCCAAACTAGCTAATTATTAACTGTGATAAAGTTGAGCATAGACGAGGTTGTTGA
>QMRA01000137.1:0-3292 GCA_003649155.1 Thermoproteota archaeon
GTAATGGGGTCAAAAAAGCTGAAAGCAATTGCAGTTAGAGGAGACTTAAAAGTTGAAGTTGCAAATAATGAATTACTAGGCGAACTTAGCAGAAAAGCACTAGATCGAATTAAAATCAACCCAATCACGGGCAAAGTTCTACCAAAGCTTGGAACACCATTCCTAACAAAAATTATAAACGACATTGGAGCACTCCCAACGAAGAACTTTAAAGAAAAATCATGGATTGAAGAAAATTCATACTCTGGAGAAGCCATCGCGAGGTATATTGTACAAAGAACAGCATGCCCCATGTGCCCAATAGCTTGCAAAGCACAGATTGAAGTCAATGAAAATAAAATGCATAGACCAGAGTACGAAACTCTATGGGCATTAGGAGTTAACTGCCAAGTTAATGAAATAGAACACGTATTTACTGCAAGCAAATTGTGCGATGAATTGGGTCTAGACACTATAAGCACTGGAAGTACGATTGCCTGCCTAACGGAGCTTAGCCAAAAAGGAATAATCAAAGATAAATTAAGATGGGGAGATGGAAAAGCAATAATAAGCTTAATTGAAAAAACAGCTCAACGCAAAGATTTAGGAGAGCTAATAGCACTTGGAGCAGAAAGATTAGCTGAAAAATTTGGTGCAAAAGAAGCTGCAATGACTGTTAAGAAGCTAGAGCTACCTGCCTACGACCCAAGAGAATTATATGGCATGGCATTAGCATATGCTACATCAAATCGAGGAGGATGCCACTTAAGGTCATACATGGTTGCAATGGAAGTTCTTGGAGTACCAATACTAATTGACAGGAAGACACCAGTTGGAAAAGCAGAATTAGTAGCGGTAAACCAAAACTTCCTAGCAGCTGTAGACTCCCTTATAATGTGCAAATTTGCAACACTTGAACTAGATGATGAAATCATAAGCCACATCCTAACAGCAGTAGTAGGAAAAACTTTCGATAGAGGCAAACTTCTCACGATTGGAGAGAGAATTTGGAATTTAGAGCACTTATTCAACTTGAAAGCAGGATTAAAGTCGACTGACGACACTCTTCCTGCAAGACTTTTAGAGGGAAGCGAAGTTCCACTGAGTGAAATGCTTGAACATTACTATGAAATCAGAGGTTGGGATAAAATCGGATTCATACGTGAAAGAAAGCTGAGAGAACTGGATCTGTTGGATGTGGTTGGCCATGAAACTTCGCGATGAAGCATATAGGTTATTCAGACTCTACGGCAGACGACTAACTGAAAAAGGCTATGTAGCAGGTCACGGAGGAAATATGAGCATCAGAGTAGGAAATAAAATTTACATAACTAGGCATGGCTGCACACTAGAAGACATTAAACCTGAAGACGTTATAGAGGTAAATTTGCATGAAGCTACGAGCTTCGACGCCATATCTTCGACAGAGACAATAGTTCACAGGAGAATATACTTACAAACTCAAAATCTTGCAGTTATGCACGCCCACAGCCCATATGCAATAGCGATCTCATTCTTCACAGACTACATGAAGCCAATAGATGCAGAGGCTAGTCACGTACTAAGAGTAGTACCAGTAGTTGAGGGAAGGGCAGGATCAGAGCAACTAGCTAAAAGAGTTGCAGCTACACTTAAAGAGCATCACGCAGTAATAGTGAGAGGACATGGAACATTCACTGCAGCCCAAACTCTAGAGCAAGCTTACAGGCTAATATGCATGGTTGAAAGAAGCGCTCAGCAAGTCTACCTCACCGAAATATTGAAGAAGCTCGGAATGAGATTTATAGAGCCAAAGGAAATCTAGGTTGATAGCCGTGTATGATGTAATAATAATTGGTGGAGGGCCAGCCGGATTAACAGCAGCAATATACTCTGCTAGAGCTGGACTTAAAACGCTGGTACTAGAAAAAGCAGCTCCAGGCGGGAAATTAGGCGAAATACCTCACTTAGAAAACTTTCCAGGGTTAACTCAGCCAATAAATGGTGTAGAGCTCGCCATGAAAATGTATGAGCAAGCAGTAAAATTTGGAGCTGAAATAAGATATCCAGAAGCAGTCGTCGACTTAGACCTTAAAGGATTAGTTAAGAAAGTAAGAACTAGAAGCGGCGAATACAGGGCACTATCAATAATAATTGCAACTGGACTTGAGAAGAAGAAAGCCCTCAAGCCTGGAGAAGCAAAGCTGATAGGTAAAGGAGTAAGTTACTGCGCCGTTTGCGATGGCCCAATCTTCAAAGGCAAAGACGTGGCCGTACTAGGAAATAGCGAAAAAGCAATTGAAGAAGCACTATTCCTGTCAAACCTAGCGAGCAAAGTCTACTTAATAACGGATGGTGAAAAGCTTGAAGGACCTGAAAAACTAATTGACAGATTAAAGCAGCAAGAAAACGTAAAAATTGTAGATGCAGAATTGAAAGAGATTGTAGGTGAAGAAAGAGTAAAATCAATAATAGTTAAAGAAAAGCACAAAGAACAGGAAATATATGTATCAGCAGTGTTTATTGTCAAAGGCGATGAGCCTAAAACGGAAATCTTCAAAAAAGCCGGACTAGAATTAAATAAAATAGGCTTCTTAAAAGTTAACTTAAATCAAGAAACGAACATTCCAGGAGTTTACGCTGCAGGTGATTGCACTGGAAGAGGGCTACAAGTTGTCGTAGCAGCAGGAGATGGAGCAGTAGCAGCGCTAAGCGCAAACAAGTACATTAAAGCACTAAAAGCAAAAATGCGGAAAGTGGAAATTGATGAAAAAGAAGGCTTGTTTTACGTTGAAATTGAACAAGGAAAAAGAGCGTATCATCGATTTAAAATTGAAGGAAAAACCATGAAAATGCAGAGCACGTATACTCCTCCAGAATATAGGGGTCTCGGAATAGCAAGTAGAATAATTGACGCAGCAATAAAATACGCAAAGCAGCGGGAAATTAAAAAACTAATAGTCGAGTGTAGCTATGTAGAAAAGTGGATTAAAAACAACTCAGATAAAGTGAGCGAATTTGAAATAATCTACGACATAAAAGCATAAGGCGCACTGCAATAAAATCACTTCAACATTCTATTCCTTTTTCTGAGAGCTTAACTTAACATTTCAGGAACAAGAGTCTAAACCCACAATTACAAGGAAGCATTAAAGAAAGACGAGAAAAGCCGCGTAATGGGTGAATCACATGTCTAGATAGGAAGAGGTGTGGGACTACGAAGAGGAAGAAAAGGAACTAGAGGGCTGGGAAGAAGAACAGGAATGGAGCGTAGAGTCAGAAGAGGAAGAAGAAGAGAAAGAGTGGTAAATAAAACAGCAAACCATTATTACAC
>QMRA01000138.1:0-3290 GCA_003649155.1 Thermoproteota archaeon
GTAACGCTTGTAGCAGTCAACATGGGCTCTCACGTAATTTTTGACTCTCTCCTTAGTGACTTCAATGTATTCCTTCTTTATTTCTTCAGTTTCAAGCCACTCAGGCCAATCATATGCGTTGAATGGGTAGTAATTTATAAACTCATATGGAATTACTCCAGGGCTACTAACTGCAATTAAGTGAAGCTTCTTGAAGAATGGATATCCGGAAATCGCTCCCAGAATTGCTCTCCACGTCCTAGACCTAGTGTAAGGCTTCTTATATGCGCATGGAAGGAACAGGACATATTCCTTACCTTTAGGAGGCTTGTAAAATCGAATGAAGTAGTCTTGCCAAACTTCATAGTATGGGTGAACTAGAAAGTCATGACCAACTCCCTTTAAGAATACTTTCTTCTCTCTAGGGAACTTTGGAATGAAGTAGTAATTGTTGAAGTCAAGCTCAACTTTGGGATTATCGCGCCACTTACTAACTAAATCATAAAATTGCTTTTCATCAAGGGGCCTCCACTTTCCTTTAATCCAGTCATCCCACAAGTCAGCTTTCACATGAGGATAGGCATTAATAATCACGATGCTATCAGCTATTTTCAAAGCAAGATCCATAGTTTTTTCAATAAGTTTCCTATGTAGTTCTGGTTTCTCATATAAGATTGGATGGCCATTAACTAGAACATATACTCTAACTCCAAATCCATTCTTACGCAGTGTATCTACAGCTTTCAAGTAATCTTCAACTCTAAACCCTTTCCTATAGAAATTCACGAGAATATCATCATCAGCAATTTCCAAGCCCATAGCAACAGTAACTTTAACTTTACTGCTCTTCAATAGCTCAAGCCTATCATCGGTTACGAATTCCGGCCTAGACTCGACAACAAGCTCCTCAACACCATACCGTTCCGCAGCTTCAACAACAAACTTGACGAACTCGCTTGGAAACTGTTTTTCATCTAGAAAACTTCCAGACGAGAAAATCTTCAGCTTCCTAATTTTCCCAGTAGCAGAGTGCTTCCTTAAGAAACCCTCTAACCTCCGCTTCAACTCATCAATGCTAACCTTAACCTCCTTTTTACCCCAACCGCAAAAATAACATCTACCCCAAGCACACTTACCACGCTCTAAAATCATGCTCAGCTCCTTGCTTTCATCTCTAATTGTCATTTCAAGCACCATCCACCATTTCAAAGTGAAGTGAGAAATATAAAGATGGTGAGTAATCGAAGTTGCAATTGAGAGCTCTAATTAATCTATCACTAGCCTTTAAAGTAATAAGTGAAATTATATTGGCTGTAAAGTAGTCTGTAAATTATCTTAGTGTGGAGTTTGCCATGCAGCAGATTAAAACCGTTTGTGCCAGAGATTGCTACGACACATGTTTCCTAGTGGCTTTAGTTGAAAATGGCAAGTTAATCCGCGTTGAAGGTGAATTGGGCCACCCAATTACTCGAGGTTTCACTTGCTCTAGAGCTGCGAAAGATCATGAAAGAGTTTACAGTAGCAGGCGAATTCTCTATCCGCATATCAGAGTTGGCAGCAAGCCTACTGGAAAATTTGTGAAGGCTTCATGGAGTGAAGCTATAGAAGTCATTGCTACTAAACTTAAGGAGGTCTTAGAGAAGTTTGGGCCACAAGCAGTTTTACACTTAGAGTATAGTGGAAACATGGGCTTGCTCACTCAATACTTTCCTCAAAGATTATGGTACGCAATAGGAGCTACAAGAACAGACTACAGCATTTGCAGTAAATCAGGGCATGAGGCAATCTCTCTACACTACGGATTAACCTACGGAATTCAGCCAGACGAGCTTTCCAAGATGAAGCTCATAGTTTACTGGGGGTTTAATGCTGCAGTTAGCTCACCACACTTATGGGCTTTAGCTCTCAAAGCTAAAAAGCGGGGAGCTCTCATAGCAGTAGTTGACCCAAGAAAGAGTGAATCAGCAGAATATGCTGATTTATGGATTCAACCAAAACCTGGAAGCGACGTCGCATTAGCATATGGAGTTGCAAGATACCTAATAGATCACAACTACGTAGACTTAGACTTCATTCAAAAGTGGACGTACGGCTACAATCAATTTAAAGAGGAGGCAATGAAGTGGACGCCTGAAAAAGTAGAGGATACAACTGGCGTTAAGTGGAGCTTAATTGAAGAGCTAGGAGAAGCTTACGGTAAATTAAATCCTAGCGCAACCATGATTGGGATAGGATTCCAGAAAAGCATCCATGGCGCCGAGTCAGTTAGAGCAGTATCCCTAATACCTGCACTACTCGGTTTACATAGAGGCTTCTACTACAGCAATAGTCAAGGATGGACAATCGACATTCCATACCTAACAGGTGAAAAGTTAACCGAAAAGAAGCCATTAACAGTCAGTCAAGTAGCACTCGGCAAATTGCTTGAAAAAGGAGAATTCAAATTCATATACATTTATAATACGAATCCAACAGTCACTCTGCCAGATCAAAGTTCAGTTAGAAGAGGACTAGGAAGAAGCGACGCATTCGTAGTAGTCCATGACACCCACTGGACAGAAACAGCAAAATATGCAAACGTGGTTCTTCCAGCACCCACTTACCTAGAAAAAATGGATGTAGTAATATCCTACAGTCACAGGTACATTAGATTATCCAATAAAGCGATAGAACCTTTAGGAGAAAGTAAAGACGAAATTTGGGTCATGAATGAACTGGCCAAAAAACTTGGATTAAAAGAAAAGTGGATATATGAAGATCCATGGGATGTTCTCCGTAAAGCACTTAAAGACGCAATAGAAGACGGCATATTCGAAGACCTACTAGGTGGAGTCACATTAAAACTCAAAGTAAAACCAAGAAGCGAATATCAAACTCCAACACGAAAAATAGAATTTTACTCAAAGAAAGCAGAGGAACTCGGCTTAAACCCACTTCCTAAGCAGCATCCAATAAGATTAAGCAAAGATTATTTCATCTTATTAAATAGCTGCGTGCCAAACTTTACCCACACGCAATTTCAAGAGATTTACGGGCCTATCCCTCCAATCGCATGGATAAACGTTGAAGACGCCAAATCCCTCAACATCAAAAACGGAGATACAGTAGAACTCTATAATGAACTTGGAAGAGTAAAAGTCAAGGCAATCGTGACAAATAAAGTTCCCAGAGGCGTCATATGGTCACCGAGACAGCTAACAGGATTAAACCAAGAACCTCAAAACAAGCTCATCCCCTGCGAAACCCAGCTAATAGGAGGAGGCTCAACATTCAACTCAACACTAATTAAAATTCAAAAGAGTAATTAACCA
>QMRA01000139.1:0-3278 GCA_003649155.1 Thermoproteota archaeon
TATGTTTTCGTTAACAATAAAATACTTAAGCGATTCATGAGATAAACTATTTGTTGATAAGTGTTGATAAGAGTATAGCACGGTGGGGGTAATGGTCGAAATTATCAAGAGTTATGTTCATGGACTTGATGATGCTCTCGGTGGAGGTCTTCCAAGGCCTGGCGTGACGTTAATTGTCGGTCATCCGGGCACAGGTAAGACGACTCTCTCAGCTCAAATATTGTCTAATAGGGCTCTACGCGATAATGAGAGGGGGGTTTATTTCTCAATTGTGGAGCCAGCTAGGCTGTTGGTGTCTCAACTATCGCTTTTTGACTTCGGATTTAAGGATGCTATAGACAAAAAGCTTATAGACATAAAGGAGTCCATTGCAATGAGCGGTAAAGAGATTGTTGAGATAATAATTGAGCAAATAGGTGATTTAGCGTCACAAAACTATAGGAACGTCGTGGTTGATAGTATTAGTGCTCTGCTTACCCTTGCGTCACCTGAGCATGCGAGGACCCTTTTATCATTATTCTCGAAGTACACGTCAGAGCACGACGTTATGCTGATAATAATAGGTGAAATGCCTCTCTTCTCACACTCAAAGTCGACGCTGGGCTTTGAAGAGTTTATTGCCGATGTTGTTGTTAAGCTTGATTTCGTTGAAAAAGGACATAGGCTTGTTAGCAGAATGAGTGTTATAAAGAATAGGTTCGCTGAGCATAGCAAGGCAATGTATGAGGTAGCCATAACCAAACGGGGATTTGAGGTTATAGGGTTAATGAGGTAGAGTAAGGTCATGGGATAATGGATGCTAAGCAGAACCGCGATATTTAGCTTTACGTTAATTTGGATGTCGTCGACAGTCGCATGCATAGCCGTAATGACATATTTAAAGTACATACCATTAATGGGTGAAATCGACTTATCATGTCTCTTATCGAGCTTTCTTTATCTCGTGTTAAATGCTGTTGTTGTGGTCATGTCGACATTGCTGTTAAGGAGATTTGAATTTAAGTTCAGTATGTGGTATCTAATCCCCCTTGGTTGTATGCTCATCTTATATAGCTCATCTCTCTATGTGATTGATTGCTTCTTGAGTTACAACCTCTTATTGGAGTTGTTCCTATGGATATCGCTGCTCATAGGGATTGCTCTGACCTGCATAGGCATATATCTCTTCGCTAGGAGTATTCGATTTAAAGACATGGTGTACGCGAGGCTTGTTAAGAGAAGAGTTTTCATAATATCATGTGTAGTTATAGGCGTAATAATCGTTTATTCCTTAGTTAGAGTAGCTTCAGACCTTGAAGTTCAACTAGAAAACCTTAATGTGCTTAATGTTATAATGCCGACTTTAAGTTTCGCTTTATCAATGGTTTTCTTCGTTTTGCTTTCATCATCTAGGGTCTATAGCTTGGCGTTGTCCATTCCATTGGAGTCCTTTGCTTGTAGCATAGCAATGTTTGGGCTTTTTAGTTTGACGGACATGTTTCACTACTTGACATCCGACTTGGGATTAAAGTTTCTAAGCCAAGCATTTAGCATTATTGCGCCTTTAATGTTGCTCACAGGCATATTCTTGATGTCGAAGTTTGAAGTGGAAATTCTAGACGCATATGGCGTTAAGGCTGTGCAAAGCATTTTGTTTGAGGCAGATCCATTAAGCGCTTGGCCTAGCGAGATTCTTAACAACATTAGGAGGCACTGTAGAGGTAGATTTTTAGTTTTAGTGACTAGACCTGCATCGATCCTAGCATCCGAGGTGAAGAGCGACATTATAGCATTGACAGATCCATCTTCAACTTATCCTCAGCATCTTGGTGGTGGCGTATATAAGATCTCGCCTGAGGCAACTCACATACTTAACTTTGTTAGCCGGGTCAAGAAGGAGCACTTAAAGCCTATGTGCCTGATATTTGATAGCTTGACGGATGTCATTGCTACTCTAGGAGTCAAGGAGAGCTATAGAATTGCTCGTGATATACTTAGCTTATTAGGGGCTGATGATGTAGCGATATTTGTGTTATTCCCTAGGGCTCACGACGAAAGTGAGGTTGCATTAATGAGAACACTTTTTGCTCAAAGAGTTGAAGTTACTTAAATAACGAAAGCGTTATTTTAAGAATTCTAGGTGCAGCTTTCTCTATTGCTTCGACAAGCACTTGAACCGGCTTCTTACCCTGTCTTTAGGTGTATTATTTCAATGCGTTTTTAACTATGTTCGTCGCTAGTATCTTCTTTCCAACGGTCTTGCCGGGCCTCACGAGGTAATTTATGGGCCTTTCTACTATTGGGATATCAGCTTGATGAGCTTCATGGTATCATCAGAAGGGCACTCACCGCTACCCTCACGCTAAAAACAGAGCGCCAGCGATATGAAGGCTTGGATCATAGAAAAGGTGAAGAGATACAGAGAGATCCGCGACCTAACTCTCTTCCTAATCTACAAACGCAAATTCAACGAAGACATGAAGAGCTTTCTCAAAATGATCTTTGCTCTTGAGAAAAGGGATCATAGAGCGTGTCAAGAACCGCCTCGAGTGCAAGCTGAAGGAGTGAGGCGTCAATGGTCAAGCGCTGCAGGGCCACGTTGACCTCAGGGCTTGAAGAGGAGCTTCGGCGTCTACTCATAGAATAACAAGTGTGACGGGGTTTGGCAGCGATCTGAGGATTGTCTATAAGCCCTGCTCGAAACCTGAGGTTTGTTTTAGGTGAGGTTAGGGGTAGCCTCATCTTCATTTACGCGAGCGATCCAGAGAAGGCTGAGTACGTGTTGATCCACGAGTATGTAGAGTGGCTCCTATCGCAGTACTTGGCAGCATGCCTAATGGCGAAGAAGGGATTGTTCACAAGGCACTTCCAGTCACAAAAAGAGCTCATAGTAGATGCAATTGTAAGGCTCATAGGCAAGCCCTCAAACCCTAAACCCCTTCCGCATGTACCCCACAGCTGTGGAGTACAAACCCCAGAGAGCCTAGCTGCCTCTTTTAATAATAGAAAAACTAACAATGTACTAACCCACTGGAAGTGAATGTTCATAACCTACTTTTCCTGTGGAGTTCCTCGGATCATTGGAGTGAGCGATTTTCACTTCATCAAAGCTGATGATTCTTCATTGATTTATGGCGTGCAGGAGATGTGTAAAAACTGACCGGGTGAGGAAACATGTGGCGCCGGGTGGGGGACTCGAACCCCCGCACCCCGAAGGGGTACGGGCTTAGCAAGCCCGCGCCCTACCAATCTAGGCGAACCCGGCTTCTAACAGCAAGACAGTAAGCGTCACCCTCAAA
>QMRA01000140.1:0-3271 GCA_003649155.1 Thermoproteota archaeon
CACTAATAGCTGGGCGCTATGTGGGTAAAGACGACCCGGTCTGCATTGTACGTGCACAGGCAGGATTGCCAGCTGTAGGAGAAATCTTGGAAGCTTTCGCCTTCCCACATTTGGTAGCAGGATGGATGAGGGGCTCTCATAATGGTCCGCTTATGCCAGTTTCGCTCAAAGATGCTAAGTGCACAAGGTTTGACGGGCCGCCTAGAGTTGTAGCTTTAGGCTTCCAGATTAGAGATGGCTACTTAGAGGGTCCTGCAGACTTATTCGATGACCCTGCATTCGACTGGTCTAGAAGATTAGCACTGGAAGTGGCTGATTACATGAGGAGGCACGGTCCATTCATGCCACACAGGCTCGGACCAGAAGAAATGGAGTACACAACACTCCCACACGTCCTGGAGAAGCTCAAGGGAAGATTTAGAAAAGTGGAGTGAACTTAATGCTCCCAATAAAGCTGCCAGCGATTATAGTCAACTTCAAAACTTACGCTCAAGCAACCGGCGAAAAAGCATTAACACTAGCTCAGATAGCTGAAAAGGTTTACTCCCAAACTGGAGTTGAAATCATTGTTTGCCCCCAATTTACAGACATAAGATTAATCGCAGAGTCTGTTGAAATTCCAGTTTTTGCTCAGCACATAGATCCAATAAAGCCAGGATCTTATACAGGCCACATCCTGCCGGAAGCAGTTAAGGAGGCAGGTGCAGTAGGCACCCTTATAAACCACTCAGAGAGGAGAATGCTCCTATCCGACATAGACATGGCAATTAGAAGAGCTGAAGAACTAGGGCTACTAACCCTAGTATGCTCAAATAACGTTAATGTAGGCGTAGCAGTAGCACACTTAAGGCCATGGGCAATAGCAGTCGAGCCTCCAGAATTGATAGGAACTGGAAGAGCTGTAAGTAAAGTTGAGCCAGAAATTGTGAAGAAATCCGTGTCTGCAATTAAGGAAGTCAACAGCCAAGTGCACGTACTATGCGGTGCAGGAATAACCTGTGGGGAGGACGTTAAGGCTGCACTTGAACTCGGCGCTGAAGGCGTCCTACTCGCATCTGCTGTAGTCAAAGCTAATAATCCTGAGAAAGTCTTAATGGAGCTTGCAGAGGCAGTTTTAAAGGCTTCCTAACATTAAATTTTTAAACACTCTATTTCTTCTCAACTTAGGTGACTCAAATTGCTAAAAGTCACTCTACTACTCGCAATACTCACTTCAATCCTAATCTTAACTGGATATGCTGTTGGCTCATACTTCGGAAACCCGGTTGGAGCAATAGAAATTTCTCTCATAATGGCAGGGCTATTTAACTTAATAACGTACTTCTACTCAGACCGAATAGTGCTAGCCATGACCGGAGCAAAACTAGTTTCTACTGAAGAAAATCCAGGGTTACATAGAATAGTCGAAAGAGTCGCTAACCAAGCGAACATACCAAAGCCTAAGGTGGCAGTGGTAGATTCAACAGCGCCAAACGCATTCGCAACAGGTAGAGGCCCAGGAAAAAGCGTCGTAGCAGTAACACGAGGTCTACTCACCCTATTAAACGAAGATGAAGTAGAAGCTGTGATAGGACACGAAATAGCTCACATCAAGAATAGAGACGTCCTAATATCAACAATAGCTGCAACTATTGCTGGAGCAATAAGCTACCTAGCGTACATTGGAAGGTTGGGACTCTACCTTGGAGCTGGTGAAGATAGAAGGAGATCAGAGTCTGCAATCGCACTACTCTTAGCAGCAATCCTAGCTCCAATAGCAGCACTAATCGTGCAATTTGCAATATCAAGGGGAAGAGAATACCTTGCAGACGAAACAGGAGCAAAAATAACTAGAAAGCCACTAGACTTAGCAAGTGCCCTAATAAAAATAAGTGAAGCAAAAAGAGTGGGATTAACAGTTAAAGTAAACCCAGCAATAAGTCACCTATGGATAATAAACCCTCTCAAAAGAGGAACCCTAGAAGAATTATTCTCAACACACCCACCAGTAGAGAAAAGAGTAGAAAGGCTGAAAAAGATAGCAAGAGAAATGGGAATGTACGTCCTATAATTCGAAACGTCCCATAACTTTATACTCTAGAGATCTTAATCAGAGTATTTGGGCCCGTAGCTCAGCTTGGATAGAGCGAGTGAAGCCTAAAGGCTTCACCTCGAATCGGCCTGCGGAGCCGAAGGTCCGGGGTTCAAGTCCCCGCGGGCCCGCCACCACCATCAACTTCATGATAATTTGTGTAATAAATACTTTGAAATAAGCTGAAGCCTCAAAACTGCTAAATGAACATAATTTTAAGTTATGACAAATGTAAATGTCTTATCGGGAATTTATCTTAGAGCAACTTCTTAGTCTTCTTTAGTGTTGTGATTGCGAAGATATGCTTTTAAATGCATAATGAATGTAATTGAAAATGAAAGTCCTCGAGTTATGAACATCATTGTGCTCTGCGAATATAGAGCATCCTATTTCAAAGTCTATGAGATATAGTCATTCTATTCTAAATTTGAATAAATATAACATTAGAAATTAGTTAGAATTATTTTTCAAATACATCTTAAAAATAGGCGCAAACAGTGAAAATTTTTAGAATAAGCTTGTTAATAAATGCACAAAAGATAATAGTGCGCTAAGGTGAACTAATAATGTCTTATAGTTGGAGGCTTCTTCGTTGGATGATATTTATGATGGTGAGAATAATTTTAGAAGCAAAATTAAAAGGAAAAATGTTGTTGAAGGCGCTAGATCTAATCAAATAATCGTTGAATTCTTGAAGCGTACCTACAAGAATAATGTCAGATTTAAAATAGTATGTGAATTATGTAAGGTTGAAGGTGCAAGTTTAAGAGAATTAGCGAGAAGAGTGGGTATATCGCATTCGAATTTGCCTAGACACCTTGACCAACTTGTAGAGAAGGGAGTTGTAGAGTACTTTTACGCAAGTCCTAGAGTGAGAATTTACAGGTTATCAAAAAAGTACGAAGAACTGAAGGAAATTTTAACGTAGACTTTGACCATTTGGTCTTAAGATAGACCAGATGGAGCGCAAAATAAACAATAGGGCAGATCCAAAATATAGAGTTGATAAGCTTTGAGTGAAAGTTTACGCATTAAATATGATGATAAGCTTAAAGATATTGACCTAAATACTCTTCTACTCCTGGATCTTACGCGAAACGTGTTTAAGGATGATGTATTGCTCAAAACGGTGAGAGAGTTATGTAGGAATGAAGGTGCAACATTGAGGTTGTTGGCTAGGAAGGTTGGTGTGTCATATTC
>QMRA01000141.1:0-3252 GCA_003649155.1 Thermoproteota archaeon
TAATTTGATCGCAAGAAGCAATTTGAGGTGAATACGGAATTAATTTTTGTTGCTTCGCCTCTTCAATAACTCCTCTTAGGGTTGTTGAGTTTGTTACGAATATGGGGATACCTTTAGATTGAAATGCTGATGCAGCTCTTGGTCCTATGCTCCTTACAATTACTGCATCTATGTCGAGGTCATCTATTAAGCTGTATGCGCCACATCTCCCTCCATGCTCCAAACTTAAATTCTTGACTCTATAGTCAACATAACCATCGACAGTAATCGTTACAATAGCATAGTATGGAGCTCTACCAAAGTGCACGCATAATGGAGAATCCAATCCCTTGTTGTCCTCTAAGGGCACTAGGAACTTCATGAAACCACCAAAACATACCGAAATAGCTGGGCTTATAAATTTTGTGCCATAGCACAAAACCAATTCTATTGATGTGATAAGATTATAGGCCTGCCTTCAACAATGGCTCTTACAAGTTTTCTCCTACCAGTTTCGAGGCATCTCCAAAGTGAGCCTCGAGACAAGCCCATTCTCTTAGCAGCTTCCTCTTGAGTAAGCTTTTCTACATATACAAGCCTCATGGCTTCAACTTCATCTGGAGTAAGCCTTATAGGTTCACCTTGAATAGGGATTCTAAACTCATCAAATGGAATGAACATCATAGCCCTAGGATGAACTCCTATTAATCTAGGCTTAGGAGGACGTCCTGGTCCTCCTCTTCTCCAACGCCACCGCCATGGACCTGTTCGTCTCATGCTTACACCTATCCAAAGTACATTCATTAGAGCAATATAAATGATGCCATAAATCGCGTCTATAGCATCAAACTGGTGGGCGTGATTTGTAGGACTCAAAATTGATTGCTGAAAATTCTTAATAGGATTGTAGTTTTAAGTTTAAGCGGTGAAAACTATGGAAGGAAAAGTGGTCCATTATACTGACGTTAAACTTGAAAAAGTCACGGTTCCTGGAGCCAAAAATGCATTTGTTAGGTGGCTTATATCCGATAAAGATGGAGCTCCACACTTTGCTATGAGGCTTTTCGAGGTCGGTGCTGACGGAAATACTCCACTTCACAATCACCCCTGGGAACACGAAATATTCATTCTTGAAGGAGAAGCTAAAGTGAGAATTGGAGATAAAGAATTTCAAGTGAAGCCAGGCTACGTCATCTACATTCCACCAAACGTTGAGCATACAATTGTAAATATTGGGAGGAGCACATTGAAGTTCATCTGCTTGATACCATTAATTAAGCAAAACACTTAAGAGCAGTTTACTAGCTTAGTAGCTTGCCTGCTAAGTTCACATATATTTTACTCATCGTCACTAGCTCTTTTATGGAAATGTACTCATTAGCCATGTGTGCAACTCCCAGCACGCCAGGACCATATGTTATAGTTTCAACTCCCTTATCAACAAAGTACCGCATGTCCAATCCACCGATGCACATAGTTGGCTTGGGAGAAATTCCTAAAATTTCAGAGCCTGCTTCAACTGCAGTTTTAACTATTTTTGAATTTGGATCTGTTACACACGCATTCGACTTACCTAGCACTTCAACTTTAACTTTCAATTGAGGATCTCTAGCCCTCAACTCTTCTAGAAATGATTGAATTTCACTTAAAGCCTCTTCAGGAGTCTCCTCTGGAATTATGCGCCTATCAATCGTGAAGCTGCAGATTGGCGGAACCACATTTATCTTTGCTCCACCTGAAATTTCACCTCCAATGTTCATCGTCGCTTTAGCCCCTCTAGGGTCAATATAGTCATAAGTGCTCTTCTTAGCTTCAACCCTCGGCTTTAACTCATTGAACATTGCATGTGCAACCTCAACCATCTTCTCGAAAGCGTTTACTCCTAGCCATGGTGTTGAACCATGTGCAGCTTTACCTTCAACAACTACTTTAACCCAAAGCATCCCTTTATGACCAAACCATATGCTTCTAGTTGAAGATGGTTCAGCAATTACGCAGTAGTCAGGTGCGACAATACCCTCATTAACAATGTAGCCAACTCCAGTTGCACCGCCAACTTCCTCGTCAGGAGTAAAGGAGAGCTCAATAACACCATTAATATTAGCATCACACTTTGCCAATGCCCTTGCAGCTATAAGAATAGAAGTTATACCGCCCTTCATGTCGGTTGAACCTCTTCCGTAAATTTTGCCATCGACAACTTTAGCCTTAAAGGGCTCAGTAATACTCCATCCAGATCCTGGGGGAACTACATCATAGTGACCATTGAAGTGCAATGTGGGCTTGTCGCTTGAACCCTCAAGTCTTGCAAGAACAATGAACCTCGGATAGTCTGCCCAATCTGGATAAAAATTTTCCACATAGCTTTTAGGAACTCTTAAAACATCAACTTTAAGTCCCCATCCACTTAGTAGTTCAGCTAAGTATTTTGAGCAATCTTCATAATGTTCTCCTGGAGGAACAACAGTTGGGAAGCCAATTAGGTCGCTGAGAATTTTAACTGCTTCACTTTCCATTTCATCGATTATTGAAAAAGCCCTTCTCAACAAATTAACTCACCAAAGTATGCTTGAATCGATAAGCATTTAAAAGTTAGTAATCGAAGAGAGCATACTTTTAATAATCATTTAGTCAATAGTTAAGTTGACATCGCTAATATTATTATGGAAAGTGAGAATATGGGCGGAATACTCTTCTTAGGAACGGGCAGCGGCGGCGAAAGAATATTATCTATAGCTTATGGCACATTTAAGAATTTAAGAAGCCTAGAGAACTACTTCATCGCATTAAACACAAGTAAAAAAGATCATGAAAGGGTTAAGGCATATTTTGAGGAGAGAAGAATTACTTCATATCCTAACTTCCTATTTAAGACTATTGGTGAAGCTGTTTTAAGTGGATATGGAGCTGGAAAAGACCCCAAACTCGGCTTAAAAGCATACGAAACTGATAGAGAGCAAGTCATTAACATACTTAAAAAGCTTCATAAAAAGCACAACTTCAAAATTGCAATTCCAATAGCAAGCCTAGGCGGCGGATGCGGCACTATGATATTAGGAGAAGTAGCCAATGACCTTAGAGAAGAACTAGGTTTAAGAGTCATACCAATATGTACAATACCATTCAGGAGAGAGGGAGACTTACTAATTGAAAATGCAATATTGGGGTTGAAGAACCTTTTAAGCAAAGGGTTAAGTCCACTGATATTTGACAATGAACTCATGATGAGATTTAGCCAGACAGTTGGAGAAGGCGTTGATAGAGCTAATATAA
>QMRA01000142.1:0-3244 GCA_003649155.1 Thermoproteota archaeon
GCCATGAAGTAGGCTGAGCGCTATCGCGGCGATAAGTATGAGCCAGAGTAGCTTTACTCGCATTACAGTAAGATAAGATAAATGGTGGTGAACACAACCAATTACTACATGGTTTGATAGAAGGGTTTGGAATGCGTTGACTTGGGATACTAACCCTTTATTATCCCAATGTCAATGAATGTCAACTATGTTAATTGGCATAAAGTTTTTCGCATTTTTATGTCATTTTTTCGCATCGACAATGTCCGCCAACAACATCTCTAAAAATTGCATCAAGCTTATATTAATTTGCAACAAAAAGTTTAAAAGGAGATTTTAAAAAATTTCAAGGAGTAGGACAAACTTTTTTAACCACAAATTCACACGAATAAAAATATAAACACGAATCTGTCATTAACGTTTGCGAACATTCCACGAACACAGATTTAAGGATTGTTCGTTTAGATTTGTATGTTAACCTGATTAGGTCTTGTTCGTGTTAAAAAACTCTTTCGTGTTAATTTAGTGTCTATTCGTGGTTAATCCTCTCCATTAACGATTCACGATTAACGAATTATCGCCAGCTTCCTCGTCGCCTTGAAGTTACCTGCTTCCATATGATAAAAGTAAATACCTGCTGGGACTTCCTTTCCAGTATCGTCCGTTCCGTTCCAGTAAATTCTATAAACACCAGCCTTCTGAGTGCCTGCTACCAATCTCCGAATAGTTCTACCCGCCATATCGTAAACTGTAAGCGTGACATTTGCGGTTTTCGGCAAAGCATACTCAATATAAGTCCCAGAAATCACAGGATTGGGTTGATTCTGAAAGAGATAAAAAAACCTAGGTTGCTGAAAACTCTGTTCTTCTACACCAATAACTCCTGTTGCGGCTGTTCCTAGTCCAATAAAGCCCCATAACTTGTAATTACTTGAACTTGCAGCACTTGTCCCACCAATAACTATACCTTTAAGTTGATAGCCAAATACCGGAACAAAAATTACCCACAATCCTAATAAGAGCATTGTTTTTCGCATCTTTACCTCCTAATCCAGATTATAAAATCTATTTTAGACTCTCATTTATCCTCTTCTCAACTCCCAAATCCTTTTGCCTCTTTGCTTTCCAGTAGGACGGAATGGCAGGGTCATTATCGTCAGGATACAAAGTTCTATCCACATAACCACACTCCACTACTCTCATCCTCCGTGTCTCATAGCCTTTTCTCTTTGCCACAACCCTATAATCAAATCTCGCATTGCTTGTACCCCCTTGCAGTTCAATTACATCAAATCCAGTATCACCGGTTCTTACATATACTCCTTTGCAGTCATCCTTTAGCTGCACAAATACCTTCATAGGATTGTCAGCATCAATAGTTACAGTCTCAAGAAAAAGCGGGTCAAGTTCTATGTGACACTTGCCATTTACCAATCTGCCGGAACCAAAATCTTCAAACCATATTTCAGGGCTTTCTATTGTGTACATCTCAGTCGGGCCCTTAGATGTTCTAACTAATGCTGCTTTGCTTCCACTGCACGCGAAATCACCGTCTGAATAAACACCATAGGTAGCATTATAATCCCAGCCTCTCACGCCAGCAATTGCTCCGGTATAGCCTGCACCCATCACACCATAGTCTGCGCCAAGACTATAGCCATACACAGCAGAATGCTGACCATTTTCACCATAGAATAGACCACCATAAAGTTGTCCATTAGCATCTACAAAGAATCTACTATTATTATGAGGGTCGTCCCCTACACCTACTCGCCAACTTAAATCATTTGGATAAAGTTCACTGTTGGAGTATGTCCAATAACCTGCACCAGTTTCATCAGGTTCAGGAGACCATTGAGAACCTGTCCATTTTAAAACCTCACCTATTGATGGTGGAGATGAAGAAACTGGCCTGCCTTGTATTTTAGTTACCGTTGCATTCACAGTGCCGGGAACAGTGCCACTGCCTGATAGGTCGCCACCATAAGTCAATGTGTGGGTGTGATTTGTGGGGGCATAGGGTAAGTTGTTATAATCATAACCGTCTAGTTTATCAGCGTTCAGATTAGTGCATACAGTCCCATTACTTATAGGAACTTGCCCTGAAGAGTTACCTGCATGATAGCCATCCACTTTATCAGCATTCGGATAAAGGTCGCCCCAATTGTGACTGCTCCATTGAGTAGCATTATCTGCCTGCTCTGCTTGATATCCATAGCCCATGCTTGAAATTCGAGTTCTCGGTGTCAGAGTCTCAGTCTCAACTTTTACCTGCATCCATCTGTCTGGGGCTGTAAAAACAGTTGATGGTATTGGAGTTGTTTCACCGAGCGTTAAAGCAAAATGCCCATTCTTAACTTCCACACTATGTGACTCACTCCAAAGCTGAGTTCCCCCCATAGGAGCATCCCAAATGCTGAATTCCATATTCTTGGTTCCATTTATAGGAGTACCGGCGTCGTCCTCAAGATAGCCAAAATAACTCATTACATGAGGAATCCCAGGACTCTTATCTTCTTCCAGGGTAATCGTTTGGCTACTTACCTTTACTTGAGTAGCTACTTTCTTTGAGTTCTCAGCTGTTGCACTAATTCCTATTACCAGAACCATAACACCGATAATAACTACTAACACCATCAAACATCTTATCTTCCCCATCTTTCCTCCTTTCCTTTTACGAGGGATAAACCCTCGCGCTACTCTAAACTCTTAACTCTACACTCTCAACTCTATCAATACCCTCATACTGCATCACCCCCTTTCGTGGTAAACGGTAATTGGTTAAATAAGTTATTAAGAAATTGGGTTAGTAAGTTGAGGACTTGTTTTCTACCGCACTTTAGTGTGGGGTTAGATCCCCTCGCCGGCTGGATATCCGAAGCCCGAAATATCAAAATTCTAAACAAATTCGAAGCACTAATGACCAAAATTCCAAACATTGTTTGGAGAATTGGAGCATTTGAATTTAGAATTTGTTTCGGATTTAGATATTCGGATTTGGGATTTAAAGTTAAACCCTCGACTAAAGTCGGTTCGCAGAATCCCATGGAGGTGTAGTTAGCGGGTGTGGGATGTTGACTACCTTTAGCGTCTCCTCCTTTGTATATAATCTCCCTCCTTCGACTTGGTGGCTGGTTGGGTGTTAACATTTTATTATATTTTATTATAATGTACTATACTTTTTTCATTTGTCAAGGGAAAATTTGCAACCACATGGCTGATCTATTTCCGATGATCGGGTTAGGGGGTGGCAGTGTTAACCTGA
>QMRA01000143.1:0-3237 GCA_003649155.1 Thermoproteota archaeon
CCATTGATACCTCCACATGCTTTTTTCACTTGTTAGATGCTCTTCACGCTTAGCTTCAGCTATTTCAATTAAAACATCGAGGGGTCCTCCGCACTTACTGCAATTCCAGTACCAGTAGTTGTCAGGAAATTCTTCTCCGCATTTCGTACATTTTATCGTGAACTCCGGCTCTTTTACCATGGCTAATTGCTCACCCGACTACTTCTTTAATGACTCTTAGGAAGTTTTCTCCTAGAATTTTCTTGATTTCATTTTTTGAATAACCATGTTCTAGAAGTTTTGCCGTTAAGTTTGGAAGCTTACTTACATCTTCAAGCCCTTTTGGCGTCGAGGAGATTCCGTCGAAGTCTGAACCAAGTCCAACGTGATTTATTCCAGCTACGTTGACTATGTGGTCGATGTGCTTCACTACATCATCTATCGATGCTTCTCCTCCTTTTACCAGAAATTTCGGGTAGAAGTTCACTCCTACAACTCCATTCTTTTCAGCTATAGCTTTCAACTGCTCGTCTGTGAGATTTCTTGGGTGATTGCACAATTTCTTGCAATTTGAGTGGGATGCTATTATTGGTTTATTGCAGTTTTCGACTATGTCCCAAAATCCAGCTTCGCTAATATGGGAAACGTCTACTATCATTCCGAGTTCCTGCATTTTTTCAAGAACTTTTAATCCTAAGCTAGTTAATCCACCTCTAGTTCTCGATTCCGAGACTCCGTCTGCGAGCATGTTCCGTTCATTCCAAGTTAATGACATTGCCCTTACGCCTAGCATGCGGAATGCCTTTAAAAGAAGCGGGCTGTACTGGATGGGCTCTCCACCTTCAAGTGAAATTAATGCTGCAATCTTCCCATCTTTTTTCGCTCTTAAAATGTCCTCGCTATTTTTTGCAACTACTATTTTTCCATCAGATTTTTCTATTTCATTGTATAGTGCACTTATCAGCTCAAGTGCTCGTTCTGTTGCTTTTTCAGGTTTGTATATTGTATCAACATATATTGCGAAGAATTGGCAGGTTACTCCTCCCTCAATTAGCCTTGGAATATCTACATGTCCTTGCTCGCTTCTCTCAATTATGCTTCTAGTCTTCCAGTCAGGCTTCCCCAGTCTTTCAATTAGATATAACACTGTGTCGCAATGTGCGTCGATAATTACACTTTCTCTATGGATCTCTAATGCTTCCTCTAATAAGTCGCTATTGACTTTGGCGTTCAACTTCTCACCATTACACCTTATGAGGTTAAGTTGATAAATAGTGTTGCTGAGAGCAATTTCATATAAGGAAAAATTAAATATTGTAGTGCCCTTTTACCATAAAGCCACAGTGTAGTGAGGTTATTTGCGATGGGGCAATGAGGCTTTATACTAAGCGCCAACGCTTTTGGAGGACTTTTACTCAGTCGGCAATCGCTTTGGCATTTAGTATTGGAGGAATGTTCTCTGGCAGAATAATTTCATCTTTCAGTCACTTATTCATAGCCCTTCCATGGATTATAGCCTTATATCCTTCAATTTTAACTCTGCGAGGAGACATTAGTGGAGTTTTATCTGGTAAGCTTGGAACAATGATTCACACTGGTCAAGTAAATGTCAGCTTCACGAAGAATACTCCTGATTTCTATGCTTTGCTTCGAGCAATTTTCATGTTAACTTTCATCGACTCTATAGGTATGGGAATTTTTACTTTTGTAGTGAATTTGCCGGCTGGTCATGCTTCTGCTAGGGATTTGCCATACTTTATAGTTGCTCCTCTAGCTTCATGCCTATTAGCTACTATGATATCTATGCCAATTACAATTTCAACAGCTTTTCTCAGCTTTAAGAAGGGTTTAGACCCTGACATTATTGTGTACCCTGTAGTGGCAACCATTAGTGACATCCTTGTTGCAGCATGCTATGCAGTAACTGTTCATTTAACTTTGGCATACTACCCGGCTTCAATTATAGCGATTGCGTCACCTTCTCTTGCACTATTTCTCATCTTGCTTTACTTTTCTAGGCATGATTTCAAATTGAGGGTTTATGCTTCTACATTAAAGGAGGCTTCTCCAACGATACTGCTAACTAGTTTTGGCGGCGTTATTGATGGAGTTATCTTGGCTAGTTTTAAGTATGTGTTGGAGGCTAGGCCAGAGATAATAGTTGTCTATCCAGTTCTCTTAAATGCTCTTGGCGGTTTTGGATCTATGGTAGGCTCATCAACTACGACTAGGCTCGCTTTAGGTTTAATTCCTCCTAATCTCTCCTCATTTAAGGACATAACCCTCGATGTTGCTAGTATGCAGTTTGCATCTCTCATGCTTCACATCGTATTTGGATTGTCCAGCTATGCACTTTGCGCTGCTACAGGAATTCCAGTTAAATTACTTTCATTGATTTCACTATGCCTATTAGTTGGCCTGCTAGGCTCCATGGCAATTTCAGCACTATCTTTCGCGATTGGAGTTTTCGCTTACAAAAAGGGTTGGGACCCAGATAATTTTGTAATTCCTCTCGTGAGCTCGGTCGCAGATATCTTCGGGACGGTACTCATCGTCCTCTTTATTGATGTTGTATTGAAAAGCACTTAGCTTAAATTTTTAAGTATCATATGTTGTATTTGTTAATGGGTATTGGGGGTTCATAGATTTCATATGAGGCGCAAATATTCTAACGAATTTGGATTTCACGCAAAGCCAATGTCTGTTAGAGAAGTTTTGAAGGAAATGAAGGACATTTGCGGCTTAATGATCGACTTAGCCTACGCCTCTGTTTTGCTGAACGATAAAGATTTGGCTAATGAAGTTCTGGAGTTGGAAAGGGAAATCGACTCTCTATTGTACCAGTTGTGGATGAGTGCTGCCATAGCAGTTAGAGATAGGGCAGACGCTGAAGCAATGTCAAGCGTAGTGAAGGTTGCTATGGCTATGGACGAAATTTCAAATGCTGTTTCAGATATAACGCACGTCGTGCTGAGGAAGCTGGGCATACACCCAGCTGTCAGAGAGGTTTTGGAGAAAATTGAGCCCCACTACAAGAGAGTTATGATCGCTAAAGACTCATACTTGGTTGGTAAGTCTATTGGGGAGCTGGATTTGGATATTGAACTTGGAATATACGTGATCGCCATAAGGAGAGGTAAAGAGCTTATCATCGACCCAGAAGACTTCGAGAAGTTCCAGGCTGGAGATGTAGTTGTCGTGAAGGGTCCAGCTGATTGCCTTGAGGATTTTGCTAAGGTTGCTTCGGGAGAAATCAAG
>QMRA01000144.1:0-3236 GCA_003649155.1 Thermoproteota archaeon
ATTCCTGAGTAAGTGGCTCTGGCTAGAGTATAAGCATGCATCTCAAATAGCCGGTAGAGACAATTTGACATTTACTAATGTGAAGGACGATTGGGAGTATTATAAGCTTAGCCAAATTGGCAGAGTTGAGAAGGCTAGCATCGTAGAGCTAATTGAGAATGGAGTTATTGGTCGTGAAGACTTCATTTTCCTAGATCCAAGCTACTCAAGCATACTTCACCCTCAAGACTTTAAAAGTAGGCGCGGTGTGGTTGTTGGTGGAATTTTAGGTGATCACCCTCCAAGGAAGAGGACAAGGCAATTACTCACGAGCAAGTTGGCGAGGTGTATTGCTAGGAGTTTAGGTCCTCACCAGTTTTCTATTGATGGGTCAGTATATATGGCGCGTCAAGTTTACTTGGGATTTAAATTGAGTGAAATTCCAGTTCAAGCTGGCTTAACCATTAAAGTCAACAAGTTTCATGAAATCTACCTACCCTACGCATACCCCCTCGTAAATGGCGTTCCTCTAGTTGCTCCAGGCTTAATCGAGTATTTGAAGTCTGATGAAATTGTGAAAGATGAGGAGTTGCTTATTAGGAGCGGCTTTGTTGGAAGGGATTTCTAGTTTATGGGGTTGGTGCGTAGAGGAAGTTGTATAGTATAACCCATGGAATTATCCATAGTGCTAGGAATGGAGCTAAGCCATTGAAGTATATTTCTTCTGGCCCTCTGAAGTCTGATGGAGTTAGCTTCAAAACGTGCTTCATTATTGGGAATGAGAGTCCATAAAGAAATATTCCTACTGCTAATCCTAAGCTTCCAGTTAGGTTTAGTGCTACGCATATGGTTGAAGCGATTAGTCCGAGAATTCCTCTAAGTATGTAAACTTTCGTTGCCGGGGTCATTTAGTCACCATCCATAGCGCTTAAATTTACGTGATTATACCATTCTCATAAGCTTATCGCTGGTGAAGAGCTGTGAACATTAAGATTAAGCGTGAGATGAATGCTCTAGACTTACTTTGCGTTTTAAAGGAGATTAAGCCTAAAGTCCTCAACTCATACTTTAACAATGCGTATCACTTAGCCGAGAACTTCTTCCTATTCAAGTTTAGGGGTGAGGAAACTCTAAACCTATTGTTTGAGGCTGGAAAGAGAATTCACCTCACGAAATTCGATTTTGAAAAGCCTAGGATGCCTTCTCCCCTCTGCACTTTCATTAGGAAGAACTTTAATAGATGTAGGGTAGTCTATGTCAGCCAATATGACTTCGATAGAGTCCTCACCCTTAAAGTTGCCACTAAGAAGGGTGATCATTCCGTCATGATTTTGGAGCTGGTAGGTAATGGGAATTTGATTGTAACTGATAGTTCTCTAGTTATAAGGACGGCATTGAAGCGCTTAAAGATGAGAGATAGAAGTATACTTCCAGGTGAATCTTACAAGTTTCCTCCTTTGAGAGGTTTTAATCCGCTTGAAGTGCAGGCTTCAGCTGTATTGGATTTCTTTAAGAGTTTTAGGGGGAATGTGGCTCAAGCATTAACTAGAGCATTAAATCTCTCAGGGGAGTTGGCTGAGGAGGTTTGTGCAAGAGCTAATGTTGATAAGAGTCGTAAAGCTAAGTCTCTCGAAATTAGTGAGGTTGAACTGATTTTACAGGAGTTTTCTAACATTATAGATTCTATCAGGGAGGGATGTTTGAATCCTCAAATAATATTGGATGAGGATGGTAATGTAGTTTCAGTTACTCCAATCGACTTCAAAATATACGAGAATTTTAGAGCTGAGTACTTTGAGACTTGCAATGAAGCTTTGGACGAGTACTTCAGTAGATTGGCGAAATATGAGGAAGAGGAGTTAAGAGAGAAGGTGAGGAGGGAGGTTGAAGGGAAGTTTAAGGCTATTTTGGAGAAGCAGTTTGAGAGGTTGTCTGAGCTTGAGTCTGAGGCTTTAAAGTATAGGGGTTGGGCTGACCTCATAATGAGTAATTTAGATTTAGCTCAAAGAGCAATCGACTGGGTTAATGGCCTTGTAAAGTCAGGAGCTTCATGGGGTGAGGTTGCTAGGCATGTATCTCGTATTGAGGATGAGTTTTTAGCAGGCGTGATTGACAGCTTTGATCCTAAGGGCAAAGTGCTATATTTGAGAATTAATGGTCAGGTTGTGCCGCTAAGTGTTCAATTGTCTGCAGCTGCTAATGCTTCAAGCTTCTACGATAAGGCTAAGGGGTTTTTGAGGAGGGCTGAAAGGGCTAGAGCTGCTATTGATGAGGTTAGGTTGAAGATTGAATCTGAGGTTGAGCAGGCTTTAAAGAAGGCTGTTGTTAAGCCTGTTAAGGTTATTGGAGTTGTTAGGAAGAGAAAGTGGTATGAGAATTTCAGGTGGTTTATTTCTTCTGATGGCTTTCTAGTTGTTGGTGGTAGGGATGCTTCTCAGAATGAAGCGCTTGTGAGGAAGTGGATGAAGCCTAATGACATTTTCATTCATGCAGAAATTCATGGCGGCCCGGCTGTAATCGTTAAGTGTGAAGGTAAGCCTGTTTCTGAACAGACTCTAAGGGAGGCAGCTCAGCTGGCGGTTTCATATTCTAGAGCTTGGGCTGTAGGCTTGGAGGCTGCCTCTGCTTACTGGGTTTATGGAAGTCAAGTATCTAAGAAGCCTCCTTCTGGTGAGTACTTGGCTAAGGGGGCTTTCATGGTTTATGGTAAGCGCAACTACTTGCATGACATTTCTCTGAGAATTGCTGTTGGAGTTAAATTTGAGGAGGGTGTGGTTCAGCTTTTAGCCGGCCCGCCTAGTGCAGTTAGTAGATTTACGTCGAACTTCGTGGTTCTAGCTCCAGGCTCTCTAGATAGGGATGTAGCTGCAAAGAAGGTTAAGTCTTTGCTCCTTGAGCGTTGTAGTGAAGCTGCTGGGGAATATTTGAAGAAGCTTTCAATTTCAGATATAGCTTCCCTCATGCCTAAAGGTGGGTTTAGAATTATAAGGTGAAGTGGGGGAAGTAAAGTATTATTTAGCTAGTGCTCAGATAGTAAGTTGGTAAAGGTGCGTTAAGTTGGCAGCTCCCAGAGTTGAAGAAATTCACGTTGAAGATGTGATGACTAGAACTCCTATTACCGTTCCTCAAAGTACTACTGTTGATGAAGTAGCTAAGTTGATGAGGGATCACAAGATTGGAAGCGTAATTGTGGTTAGCAGCAGTAATAATCCAGTTGGGATTGTCACTGAGAGGGACTTGGTTATTAAGGTGATAGC
>QMRA01000145.1:0-3234 GCA_003649155.1 Thermoproteota archaeon
AACAAAGGTTGCTATTGGCACTCCAACAACCTTGAAACCCTCAAATGGACTATACTTAGCTTTAGACTTGAAGCTTGATGGATCAATGACTTGTTCCCTATCCAAGTCAACGATCACGATGTCAGCGTCAAATCCAGCTTCAATTCTACCCTTACCCTTCAAATTGAAAATGCGCGCTGGAGCTTCACACATCAATTCAACCAGCTTTCCAAGCGATATTCGCCCATTTGAAAACGCCGTCAACATCAAAGGAAGCATAGTTTCCAACCCAGGTATTCCAGGCCTAATTCGCCAGACGTCAGTTGAAGACTTCTCCTCAATCGTGTGAGGAGCATGATCACTAGCAATTAAGTCAACTACACCACTGACCAATCCATTCCACAAAGCCTTTACATCAGCTTCAGAGCGTAGAGGAGGCTCCATAACAGCGAAGCCACCAAACTTGTCAATAGCATTGTAAGTTAAGTAGAGGTGGTGAGGAGTAACTTCACATGAAGCATACAGCTTATTTTTAGAAATGACAGCCAAGCCATCACTAGTACTAACATGTGCGAAGTGAACTTTAACACCAACATCCCTAGCAATCGTAACTACTCGCTCAATGGCTTTAACTTCAGCTACAGGCGGGTGTGATCTCAGAAAAGCACTGAAGTCTCCAACACAAATATTCTTAAACTCCTCCTCAAACTTAGACACGATTGAGCGGTCTTCAGCGTGAATTGATACTGGAATGCCAAACTTCTTGACTTCAAGAAATGCCTTCTTGATGGCTATGTCATCATCAACATCTAATGAGCCGATCTGCCTACTTAAATTCAATTTAAAGCCAACTGCACCAGCACTCACAATATCCTTTACTTCAGCCAACTCTCGCGGAAATGCAGAGTAGAAGCCGACATTAACGTATATTCTCCCCACAGCCAAGTTCATTCTCTTAACCAGGGCTTCAGCAGAATCTGTAACTGGCTTATTGTTAGGCATGTCTAGAACTGTAGTTACTCCCCCAACTGCCGCAGCCATGGTTCCAGTTTCAAAAGTCTCCTTATATGAAAGATCTTGATCTCTGAGGTGAACGTGGACGTCAATTACCCCAGGAATAGCGATTTTACCTGGAAAGCTCAACTTCTTAATTGAAGGAGGCATCGTGCACTCCTTACCCACCTTAACTATCTTTCCAGAGTCAATTGCAATTGAAGCCTCGACAAGTTCACCTTTAAAGTAGACTTTACAGCCACTAATGATTAAGTCGACAACCTTCAACCCAGGCACCACTCGAAGCTAAAAATTTGACGAAGTCCCTCAACTGAACTACTCCCATAAAATCGCCCTTCAAATCTGTGACAACCAGCCCTCTCAAGTGATTTTCAATAATTAGCTTAGCCGCCTCGCAAACTGGAGAGTCATCTAACACCTGGGGAGGAGAGCGCTTCATAGCATCAGAAACAAACAAGAACTTTATTCTCCTCCTCCTATGCTTCTCAGGAGTCCTCTCGTGAAATAGCCGCAAAGCCTTTACTAAATCCCAATCTGAAACTAAGCCTACTAAGCGGCGTTCACTACCAAAAACCGGAAGAACCTGCAGTCCCCTCTCAAGCATGGTTGCTCTAGCATGAATAACCCTGTCATCAGGTTTAAGTGCAACAACATCACTTGAAACTAAAATTCTAACAGGAAACGACTTTTCCAAGTAAAGCTTCAGTAGGTCCTCCTCAGCAACCATTCCAATGAACTCTCCACTATCATCAACAACTGGCACTCCACAAACATTTCCAGAGGCAATTAACTTAGCAACATCAAAAATGTTCGAGTCAGGAGTTGTAGTCTTCAAGTTGATGTTCATGACGCTTGAAGCATATAAGCTTGAAAAAGACATAAGCCTAACTCTCTCACTCCAAATCCTCTCCAGAACACTCCTCAAAGTAATTAATCCTACAAGCCTTTTCTCATCAGTAACAGCTATACAACTTACACTGAAATCCTCCATTAAGTCGAGCACGTAGGAGAGAGGCTGATCCTTATCAACCTGAGGGGGAGGAACACGCATATAATCCCTAACAGTACTCACAATATCACCTCGAATCAAGTTTAGACATTGCCTTTACAATGTCAGTTTTAGTTATAATGCCAGTCAACTCACCATCCACATTGACAACCGGCAGCCCACTTATACCATTTTCGATCATCACTCCAGCAGCCTTAGCCGCATCCTCACCCTCAAGTACAGTCAGCGGATTAGAAGTCATCACGTCAGCTACTATTGGAATTCTAAATATCTTGACAACCCTACTAATTCTACCTTCCCTATCAATAGGCTTGACGAACTTCAACCTCCTAGGCTGAATCGTCATAGTTAAGAATGTCAAGTCGGTCTTCGTCACCACGCCGATAGGCACCTTACCGTCAACCACTACAACCCTACTTATCCCATGCTCCTTCATCAGCCTGCCAACTCTGTAGATTGTGTGAGCAGGATTAACTGTAACGACGGGAGAAGACATTATCTCTGAAACCTTGAAGCAACCAGAATAGTAAAGGGAATAAGCCTTTGTCAAGTCGGTCTTAGTAATGATTCCAAGAAGCTTACCTGAACTATCTACAACTGGCAGTCCACTAATTTTCCTCCTAACCATGATTTTAGCAGCATTCTTCAAGTAAGTTCTAGGTCCAATAGTGATCACTGACGACGACATAACCTCCTCAACCAAAATTTCATCAATAGTCCTAGCAACTCTCCCAGAGCTCTCCTCCCAAACCTTCATCGCAATGTCAGTTTCAGTTAAAATGCCGATAGGCTTGAGCTCTTCATCAACGACTACAAGCCTACCAATATCATGGTGAAGCATTAAATTCCTAGCTCTAGCGAGCGTGTCTTTAGGAGAAATAACTACTACTTGGGGTGTCATCACATGTGAAACTCTGAGTGCCAAATCTAACCCCTATAAGATTATGCATAACGAGTGATTAAAGTGTAGTGTTAAGTTAAGATTTTAAGTTGACCTGCACTCTGAACAGAGAAAGCGCCCATCAACCTCCACGAGAGAGTCAGACCACTCTCCACACTCATCACAGTACCCAGCTAAAACCTCCTCCCTCAGAAATGTACTTTCAGTTTCAGAAATCCTAGCAGACTCTATCAGTATTTCGATGATTTCAGGAGCCACCTTCAAAATGTCCCTAGCAGTAACTATACCCACAAGCTTACCCTCATCGACCACCACTAGCCTCCTAATATTC
>QMRA01000146.1:0-3227 GCA_003649155.1 Thermoproteota archaeon
ACGTTATGTTGAGCGAAATGAATATTCACAGACTTGGAAACATAGTAATTCCACTAGAAGCCATAGGATTCTAGTGGAATTACTATGTTTCCAAGTCTGTGAATATTCATTTCGCTCAACATAACGTCATCTAAGTCGAAGCTTCCATGATAGTACTTCCCCCCAAAACACCGAGCTATATCATGATCAACTGCACCTCCAGTAGTTATGATAACGTCAATGTACCCTCTAGATATCAAGTCTGCAATAACTCCCCGCAGGCCAGTTGCAATTAAATTGCCAGTGAATGATAAGAAAACAGTGCAATCGTCATCAGTGAACATAGAAAGAGCAATTTTATGAGCTTCAGCCAAAAGCTTAGCAGTAAAGCCTCCCATCAACTCGTACGCTTTAATCAGCTGTAGAGCGCTCATCCTACTACTCAACTTTACGTCTTTAACTTCAACTTTCAGCAGATCTGACTGCTTCAAATTAAACCCCCTCAATCCAATGGCAAACCTCTACAATAAACCTTACCAGTAACGCGCCTTATGAAATTCTTACACGAAAAGCAAACAAGGAATGGAGTTAACTTTCCAGTGACAGGGCAATTCACTGCGTCAAGCTTCATTCTCCTTATGAGCTTCCTACCAACAGCCCTCCTAATCTGCTCTTCAACTTCCCTTGGAACCCTCATAGCATTCTCAAGCTTAATCACGTCGACTACATACTTGCAGTCGCTCATTCCACCACCTGAGCACCATATGAAATAGAGCAAATATTAACATTTGCCAGAGAGCATTTTAAGTAGCTCCTACTACTAACATAGGTGAGGAGCCTTGAGCAAGCGCATGTCACCAATAGATGTAGCATCAAAAGACTATAATGCCTCTAAAAGCTACGCAATCTACTTGTACGTGGAAGGCATTGGAATAGCTATTGAGTCTGCAAAGAGAGCTAAAGAAAAGTACAACTTAGATGAGCATGAGTACCTAATAGTTTTTGAAAAGCTACTAGATAAAGTTCTAGGCCCACTCAAATACGTACTCCAAGAATTTGAGTACCTTCCAGAAGACGTGAAGAACTTATTTAGAACTGCCGAAGAAAGAGAACTTGAAGAAAAACTGTCAAAACTCGTCAGTGAGAGAATAGCTAAAATGATTGAGGAAGCTGAAAGACTTGGAGGAAGCAAGTGAAACTCCTGAAGAGCAAATGAAGAAGTTAGCTGAAGAAGTAAGAAAATGCAGGAAATGCAACTTATGGATGACGAGGAAAAACCCAGTTCCAGGGGAAGGAAATGTCAGAGCAGAAGTCATGTTCATAGGAGAAGCCCCAGGGAAAAGCGAAGACGAGCAGGGAAGACCATTTGTAGGAGCAGCAGGCAAACTACTAACCAAGTTAATTGAGAGCATAGGGTTAAGTAGAGAGGAAGTTTACATAGCAAACGTCCTAAAATGCAGGCCGCCAAACAATAGAGACCCCCTACCCGAAGAAATAGAGAAGTGCACACCATACCTAGACAGGCAAATTAAGATAATAAAGCCGAAAATAATAGTCACACTTGGCAGACACTCCACAAAATACATACTAGGAAAACTCAGAGTCAGCGTCCCAGGAATAATGAAAGTTAGAGGAAAAACATACAGCGGGACAATCCTCGGACTTAAAGTAATAATTCTACCAACACTACACCCAGCAGCAGCACTATACAACCCCAAGATGAAAAGCATAATTGAAGCTGACTTTAAAAATTTAAAGAGCATAATTGAAGGAAAAGTAAAGCAGGCAGACCTACTCAAATTCCTTTCCTTCAAATAGCAGAAAATTGTGACAGTGGATTTATCTAGCTAGCTCAAGGCATAAATGAGGGGTAATGGCAATAAGACAGCATAAACTAACTATAAAAGACATATTCACACTCACATTACTCCTCACCACAATAACAATGATCCTCGCAAAGAAAGCAGATGAAAATCAGGGAATCACCAAAGTACTAGAAACTGTAAGTAGCATAACCTCGAGCCCAACTTACGTCACATTACTAGCAATAACTGCAGTAGCATTAACAATACACTCGCTTAGAAAAACAGTCTTAAGCGGAGAAAAAATCTTACTAGGGTTAAGTGGACTAGTGCCATTCTACATCGACCTATCAACACCAAGGCACATAGTAATCTTCGGAATGACAGGAAGTGGGAAAACAGAAACTGCAAAACGAATAGCACTCAAATCTAAGAAGAAAAAACTAATCATCGACTGGGCCGGCGAATACAATTACGGGTTAACAGCGACACCAAGCCAATTAAGCTTAAATCTAAAACCACATGAAATCGTAGATTCGATCACAAGCGCATTTCACTTAACAATCCCACAGCAATCAATGCTATTCGAAGCATCAAAAGAAGCTAATAGTTTAACATCCATAATAGAAAGAATAAAGAAAATCAAAGTGACAAGCGAAACGCAACGCGAAATCAGGGATGCAATTCTTAGAAGGCTACTCCCACTTGAAAACTTAAAGCTATTCTGTGGAAAAATGAAGCTGAGCGATATCGACACACTTGACCTATCATCATTAACGTACGAGGCAAAAAAGCTAGCAGTCAACATAGTCCTCAGAATGTTTTACAACTCACCAGAACCAAGGCTACTCGTCATAGAAGAAGCACAAAACATAATTCCAAGGCAACCAACTGGAAACTTACCTACATCAGCAGAGCTAATAATAAATGAATTAAGGAAAAGAGGAGTAAGCGTAATACTGGTAGCTCAAACTCCAAGCCAGATATCACTAGCATACAGAAATGCAGACTACATAATATTACACCGACTACAGCTGACAACGTCCGAGGCACAATTACTAGGAGTAAGCAAAGCTGAAGCTGAAAGACTAGCTCGATTAGAAACAGGGAATTGCCTTGTAATTGAAAGAGGTAAAAAGAAGTGGATTAAAGTACTAAGGAAACAGGCTCAAAAGCCATCTTCAACGAAAGAGAAAGAAAGAGAAGAACCAGAAATAAAGGCAACACACACTAGCAGGGAAGCCGTGAAAAGAGATGGAAACTATGAAGACTTAATTTACGAAATAGTAGAAGACATTTCACACATATTCAAATGGAAAAGAGAAGCATCAGCCAAAATGGAGAAACTAGAAGAGATAATTAGCAAATTAACTCAAGACATTAAGGAATTAAGTGAAGCTTGGGAAGCTGCAAAGCAAGTTAAATCAGCATCAGACCACATCTACA
>QMRA01000147.1:0-3224 GCA_003649155.1 Thermoproteota archaeon
CTTATTAGAATTAGAAATATAGCTATCAACAATGATTGCGACTTCGTAGTTATTTCAGGAGACGTCTTCCACTCTTTAAGGCCAAGCGGCTTACTCTTAAATGAATTTTCAAAGTTCGTCGCTAGTTTAACTGATGAGGGTATTTATGTAATTGTTACTGCTGGCAACCACGACCAGCCTAGGACTTCTAGAACTGAAGCTTACTTGAGGGCTATCTATGAAGCAAAAGCGCCAAGATTCTACTACTTCAATAAGCCTAGCTCAGTTATTCTTAAGGGCTTAAAAAGTGGAAGAATAGTGAAATTCATATCACTACCCTACCTGCCGAGAGGGGGAAACGATGAGCAAATGTACATTAAAATGGTTGATGAAACTTTAGATAGGTTCATTAGTGAGGGTGGAAATTACGACTACCTAGTTGTATCAGCTCACTTTCATGTTGAAGGTGCGAGGATAAGTTCAGCGGCAACTTACCTACCCGTTTTTGATGTTAGAGTTCCAAAAAGCGTTTTTTGGAAGAGTGAAGTGAGCTACACAGCCTTAGGGCACATTCACTACTTTCAAGAAGTGAAATCCTCTCTAGTGTACTCCGGGTCTATTGAAAGGATGAATTTTGGAGAAGAAGATGAAGATAAAGGGGTAGTTTTAGTTGAAGAAGTTGGTGGAGATCTCACCTATCGTTTTGTGGAGCTTCCCTGCAGACCGCTTGTAACTTTACCTAGAGAAAAGTATGGTTTTTCGGAGGATGTTTTCGACTTAACAGATGCATTAAGCCCCACTAGAAAGCTCGTAGAGGTTTTGCGCTCTGTTCAAATACCTCCAGAGTCAATTGTGAGAATCTTAGTCAAGCTTCCATATGGTAGGGGGCTTAATAGAGGTGCTATTGCTAAGGTAATGAAGGAGAAGAGTGTAATGCACTGGGTCATCGACTTGAAAAGGTCGAGGATTACTGATGTCTACATGGAAAAGAGCTTTACAAGTATCAAGGAAGCATTTAGAGAGTATGTGGAGAAAATCCTTGTTAAAAAACACTTAGCCTCAATTTCTAAAGAGCTTGTAGAGCTGATGTTAACTGAAGGCTTGAAGATCATTGAAGATATCGAGAGAGGTGAGCATTAATGATTATTGAGCGCATTAAAGTCGAGAATTTTGCAACGTATAAGCAAGCTAATCTCGATTTCAACGACCTCGGTCCAACAGTATCAGTTTTCGGAAGCACTGGAGCGGGTAAAACCACATTCTTTGTAGATGCAATTACGCTTGCACTTTATGGTAGAGCATATGGACAAGCTGAGAAAAAATATGCTAAGCAGGTAATTCCAAGCTGGGCTTCAAAATCTAAAGTTGAAATTGACTTTAGAGTTCCAGGCGATTCTAAATACAGGGTTATTAGAGTGTTGCAGAGAGACGGTTCATCTAGTGCAGTCTTATACAAGCTTAGCGATGACGGCAGAACATTAATGCCAGTAGCTACAGGTGTTAGTGCAGTTGAACGTGAAATTGAAAAGCTCGTAGGGTTAGACTTTAAAACCTTCATGAATACGGTTGTCGTTAGGCAGGGCAGAGTTGCCGAGCTCATAAGCAGGGACTTAACTCCTTCTGAAAGGAGAAAGCTCTTTCTTAAGGCTTTCGACATAGACTTCACTAAGCATAGAGATAAGGCAAGAGAACTTTACCTCAAGACGAAAAGCGAACTTGATACCGTAAAGAAAGAAATTGAAAAGATCGGTAGTGAAATTGATGTAGAAAGAGAACTGAAATTAAAGGTAGTTGAGCTTGAAGCTCAGATAAAGGATTTCGCTGCAAAGCTACGGAAGTTAACTGGCGAAAAAGAAGAGTTAAGTAAAAAGCTCACTGAAATTCAAAGTAAGCTATCTGAAGTTGAACGGAGAATTGCTAGCTTAGAACAATTGCATAAAACGCTTAGTGAACATAAAGGTGAGCTTGAGCAGGTAGTGAAGCAGTTAGAGAAGTTTAAGTCACTCCTAGAACGCAAAGATGAAGTTGAGAGGAAATTTGAGATTTTATCTCGTCAAGTAGGTGCTCTCGAAGAGATGGCTGAATTGGAGAGGAATGTGGAGGTTGTTAAAGAGAGCATTTTACGATTAAAGCAGTTAATGTCTAAAAGGGATTCACTTCTAAAAGAGCTTGAGGCTTCTCAACAAGAGCTTGAAAAGGTTAAAGAGGAAGTATCAAAACTCCAGATCGAAGCAAAGAAGTACGATGAGTTAAGTGAGAAAATAACTTTAATAGAAATAGAAATTTCCAAGCTTAACGGGTACTCTAAATTCATCAAAGAGAGTATTAATGCTCTCAAAGAGAATTTTGGTGACGAAGTTTCCTGTCCAGTATGCAACACTAAGCTGAGTAGAGATAGAGCGAATGAAGCTATAATTCATCTCACCAAAGAGTTGAGCAATATTGAAAGTGCTGTGAAATCTTTGGAAAGCGATAAAAGAGTTATAGCATTAGAAATTGAGAAGTTGAAAGATGTCAAAGAGAAGTTGAGGCTTAAGGAAATTGCTTTATCTAGACTTTCAGCTAAAATTGAGCAATTAGAAAGTCAAATTAAAGATTTTGAAGCTTTTGCTAAGAAGCTGAGTGAGGATGAGGCTAAACTTGATGAATTAACGGTAAAATTCTCTCAATTATCAAGTCAATATATGCTGATGTTTGGGGCATATGTGAAAATTGGAGAAGTTAAAGAAAGACTAAAAACCATTAAGATGGAGCATGAGCAGATTTCGCGTGAACTAATGAGTATTAAAGAGGCTGCTGGTAGAATAGGTGAGTTAAAAAGTAGAAGAATTAAACTTGTACAGCTTATCAGCCAATTGGAAGCTGAACTTAAAGAGTATCCTTCGCTATGTGAATTGAAAGAGAAGTTAACAACAATGCAGAGCTCTATTCAGGAAAAACTTGGTGAAGTTGAGCAGTTGATCAGCGAGGTGATAGGAAGTAAAGCTAGAGTTGAAGAGCAGTTAAAGCAAATAGTCGAGTTTTTGAAGGAGATTAAAGCTAAGAAAGAGAGGCTTAAAGAACTACAGGCTAGAAGTGAGGAGTTGGAGAAGAAGGCTAACGCTTACTTATACTTGTATCAGTATGTGTTTCACGAAAAAGGATTGCCTTTAACTCTCCTAAAGAGGTATTTGAAGCGAGTTGAAGAGTGGGCTGACTATTACATTTCAAGGTTTCTCCCTGGTAAGAGCATTAAAATTGAGGCA
>QMRA01000148.1:0-3204 GCA_003649155.1 Thermoproteota archaeon
ATATTTAGGTGGTATAATTGAGTAGCCTAGTAACAGTTTCAGCAAAAATACCAAGAAAACTCAGAGAGAAGCTAAGAGAACTCGGACTCAAACCCAGCGAAATAATCAAAAAAGCTTTAGAAGAAGCTGTAAAAGAGGCTGAGCTGAAGAAACTAGAAGATGAATTAAAGAACATTAGACCAGTCCTAGAGAAACTATCTCCACAAGAAGTAGCACGCAGCATACGTGAAGACCGAGACGCCAGGTGATGTCCCTTGATTCTCGACTCAAGTGCCATATACACAATCATGTGGTTAGGCAATCTAAAATTCCTAAAAGATGCTTCTACATCAAGTTTAGCAAAATATGAGCTAGGCAACGTTATATGGAAAGAAGTTTACCTAAAGAAGAAACTCAGCATCGATGAAGGAGTCAAAATCTTAAACCTAATAACTCGCATACTCAAAGAGGTAGAAGTCTTAAAAGTAAATGGGCTTGAAGAGGAAACACTAAGATTAGCATGTAATGAAGGATTAACATTCTACGATGCAGTATACCTACAACTTGCGATCAAAAAACAAGGAAGCACTAGTAACCGAAGACAATAAGCTATACCAAGTGGCTAAAAATTACGTTAACACCTATAAAGTTGAAGAGCTAATAAAAACCTAATTTCCACTAAAATCACATAATCCAATCTAAATGCAAATCATAAATCTTAAACCTTAATAATATATAACACTCCTAATTAAACAGAGGTTAAAACATGTATGACGTCCTATTAATAGGATTCGGAAGAATGGGATACGCAACAGCCCTCGACCTAGTAGATTCCGGATATAAAGTCATAGTAGCAGACGTGAGAAAAGAAGCCTTAGATCTAGCTGAAAAAGAACTAGGAGTAGACACCTACCACATTAAAAATGGCTTCAACTGGGTGGGAAACTTCAAAGGCAAGGTAGAAGTCGCAGCATCATCACTCTCCTGGCCAATAGCATTCCAAGGAGCAAAAGCAGTAGTAGAAGCAGGATTAAACCTAACCGACGTAACCTCACTATCAGGACAAGACCCAACAATAATAGACGAAATAGCCAAGAAAAACAAAGTCTACGCAGTACTATACGCTGGAGTAGCTCCAGGAATGATCCAAATACTAAGTGGAGCAATATATCGAGAATTAGGCGGCCTCGACAAGCTAGAAATCTACTGCGGAGGAATGCCGATGAACCCAGAAGGAAAACCACTAAGAACAAACATAACATGGAGCCCAATAGGCTTCCTAGGAATGTACAGTAGGAAAAGCAGGAAAGTAGTCGATGGAAAAATAGTCTACGTCGACCCACTAGAAGACTCGGGAACAATCGAAATTCCAGGAGAAGGAGAATACGAATACTTCCTATCAGACGGACTAAGAAGCCTACTAATAACATTCAAAGACGTCCCATACATGGCAGAATACTCCCTAAGATGGAAAGGGCACCTAGAACAGATAAAGCTGCTAAGGGATCTAGGACTAATATCAAAACAGCCGATCCAAATAAGAGGAGTAGAAATAGCGCCAATAGAATTAACAGCAAAAGTAGTAGAATCAAAATTAAGTAAGGACCCCAAAGACAAAGTCCTAACCCTAGTAAGAGGGACAAAAGGCAACAAGCAAATCACCTACGTAAACGCAACATACTACGACGAGAAAAGAAAATTAACAGCAATGCAGCAAACAACAGGCCTAACACACTCAAGACTAACCATGATGGCATTGGAAGGAAAACTCAAACAAATAAGAGAAATAGGAGCAATATACCCAGAAGAAATAGGACTAAATCCAAAACTATTCAATGAATACTTAAATAAAATGAAGGAAATAGGTATAACATTCACAAAAATAGAATCAACATTAGACTGAACGAAAAAATAATTTATCTTTATTATTTTCTTTATTTCGGAATAGAACAAACGTACATTACCTATATTTAAAATTGATAGCCACGTTGAATAGGAGGTCATCTTATGGCAAAGCAAAGTATACTACGTCTAAAAATAACTCATAAGCGGCATTTGATTAGCCTTGTACTTTTCATAGTAACTATATTTGGATTCTGCATTTACAATGATTTAGAGTGCAAGGCTCACTCAACACTAAATAATAGTGCTTCCAAGGTTGAAAGCAGTTTTCAAAATATTATTGTAGATGTAGTCGATCTTAGAGGAACCGATTTCGAAACAAGACTTTTAGTATTAAGCTTACAAGGCATTGTTAATAGAGAGGCTCCTCAACTTTATGTGCTTTGGGAGAGCGAGTACATTCAGCCAACAGCCTCTGAAAGGTGGTTAGAATACTATAAAGAGAAGGGTTGGATAGCTGAATACAAGCTAGTAAGCCTATGGAATGCAGTCAACAAGTACAAAAACTACATTGAAGGCGCAGTTGTCTACGATCCAGATCTACCAGCCACCATAAATCTCGCAGTCTCTCTCGCAGGCCTTCACGACTATATAGTTGCTCACCCCAACTTCATACAGCAGCTCGCTCAACTTGGGATTAATGTAAAAATCGACTTGAGAGGCATGTTTAACAACAGCATTGAAGCTCACATATGGCAATTAAGCAACGTTTTCCCATACTGCAACAAGAGCTTACTCTACTTATTCCCAACAATGAATGGAGTAGCGATATTTAGAGTATCATTAGTAGACTATGCAATTGCAAATAAAGCGTGCTCAATAGGGCTCAGCGTTGGAAATGACGCTGAGCTAATTGGAAAGTACTACGAGAAGATGAATAAATTCGCCATTGTAATAGGCTATCCTGAACATGCAAAGTTTGAGCGCCCATGGGTAGAATTAACATCAAAGTACGGCCTCTTAAACGTGTTAGCGACAGCATTAGCCCCTAACTTCTCATTCCACTCCAAAATCCCAGCAAAAAGGACGTACGTGCAAGATCACAAATTCAACATAAATCTAGACCCCAATAAAATTTACATAGCATTTGCAGTCTCCGACCTAGGATTAAACATGATGCAAGACTTCTACTACGAAATGTGGCTGAGCCCTGCTCGAGGGAGTGTGCCCATAAGCTGGTGGCTCGACCCAATAACCGTAGACATCTGCCCAGGAATCGTTCAATACTACTATGAAACCAAAACTCCAAACGACTACTTCTACTCAGCACATGTAGCCGGAAGAGTAAGAGCCTCCGACTTCCCCAACCTAGAAGAATATTTG
>QMRA01000149.1:0-3199 GCA_003649155.1 Thermoproteota archaeon
CTTCTTGCATTCTTGAAGTCTTTCTAGATGCCTTTTTATTTCGTCAGCCCATACTGCAAATTTGAATCCAAATGGCATTACAATTGCTGCTACTCCATGAGTTCTCCCTAGGCATATGGTGTCTTTGTACTTTTCAGCTTTATCGGCGGCTATTTCGGCTAGCTCTATTAGGTCTCTCTCAATTATTGCTAGTGCTTCTTTTAGTTGTAGAGCTAGTGCCGTGTCGAGTATGTCATTTGAAGTTGCTCCAAGGTGCACGTACCCGCCATATGGCCCGCATGCCTCGGCTAAGGCTTTTACAACTGCCATTGTTTCATGCCTAGTAATTTTTTCAATTTCGATTACTTTTTGGAGTGGGACGTGTTTTGTTGATGCTTTTGAAGCGATGTAGTCTGCTGCTTCGTTGGGGATGTTTCTAACTGCTGCATGAGCTCTTGCTAGTGCAGCTTCTACATCTAGCATTTTCTGGAGCCAGTGTTCTCTTGTGAATATTTTCCGCATCTCTTCGCTGCCATACCTATATGGGGGGTTTAGCCAAACCATCCAAGTCAAATTTAGCACCAATCCTACTTGGTTTGATTAGATTTTCTACAATTACTATTGAACTAGCGAGAATTTAAATCGCCTTCTGTCTAATTAGCTGAGGGAAGTCTTGGTTAAGGATAGAGAGTTGATTTCTAGATTGGCTGTTCTTCAAGAGTCTGTAAATGGCATTCTCGTCGAGATTTCAAATATTAGAACTGCCATTTCGTCGATTACTGAAAAGTTGGAGGATTTAGATAGAATTGAGCAGATAGTTGCAGAGTTAGCTGGTTTGAAGCTTGAAATCTCTGCTTTGAAATCTCTTATCAACATGCTCTTGAGCTTGAACCTGGCGTTGAAATTAGAGAAAAAGATGAGGTTTGATAAGCTGTAGTTGCTCTTCAGTAGGTTTCAACTGGGTATTTGAAGTCAATTGCCCCTCCCTCGTAGAATATTGTGCCTCTGTAATTCTCATTTACGTCCCAGTAGGGTTTTCCATCAGCTACTTCACCGAATAGAGTTGCGCTTTGCCCTGGAGGTATAATTAATTTTCCATCGGAAGTAACTACTACGGCTGTTGATGAACCGTAAATTGATCCCCCAGAAATCACTTGAGTGTCTCCTACTTCTAGATTGAATTTCATCGGAGATGTGAATGTAATTACTCCTTTTCCACTTTTTAGGTCTATTGTTATTGAGCTTATTTTCATAGTAATTGTTCCCAGATTTCTTATCACTAGTTGGAATTTGGCATAGCCAGTGGACGGGTGTAGGATAACTTTAGAATCTGAAGTGTCGACTTTTACTACTGCACTTGCTCCTCCGAACCAGCCCATCATCATGGCTGCGTATGCTGCTGCCATTCCAAGTGATACTGCTAGAATTATTAGAGATACTATTATTGCACTTATACCCCTACGGCTTCTCATTATTCTCATTTAACCCTTCATTTTGGGCGGAAAGTCGTATGGAAAATGTGCTGGTCGTCAGCCAATAGATTTTAAATGTATCATATTATTACATCTAACTGCCTTATTGCGAATAGTGCTATTGCCAGTGGCACTGCTATTTCTCTTATATTTTCTTCATATGTGAAGGCCGCTTTTTCAAATCCGCATCTCTTTAGAACCGCTACTGCCTTCTCACTATTTTTCAGCATTAATCTAAGCTCTCTACCTTTGATGCGCCTTATTTCAAACTTCTCTCCGCCATATTCTCCTTCTAATGGACTACATACTCCAGCTCTTTTAGCATGGAAAATTTCTTTACCGTTCTTCATTATGGTGAAGCCTGGCTGCCTGAACTGCTTAAATACAATCTTAAAATTTTCATCTCCATACACGTGGTAAACTGGCTTGAGTATGCCTTCTCTCTTCGCTTGAGCTATGATTTTTCCGCTATTCTCCCTAAGGTTTATTACGCATATTGGTGGTTCCAAATAATCTAAAGGCTTAAAGTACTCTATAATGTATGTGCGCTCCAACTTCCTCATTATATCCTTTAAGTTAGCTATATGGCTCACTTCAATGAAATATTTTTTGAAAATATGGTCGTAATTTATTGCTTCTAGCTCTTTAAGCCTATGCAGTATTGCTCCTATTCTCCTCGCACTGGTGTTTTGACCTATTCTTGAAGCTATTTTTCGAGGGTCAAAGTAGAATCTACCCTTAAATGTATTTTTTAAGCGTTTAGCTTCTGTAATGAGTAATTCTACTACTCTAAGAGCTAATTGTGGGTGGGGGAGCAAGTGCTAGTTCCGCCCTTGCTTTAGCTATTAGCTGCTTTAGGGTTTGTGCTCTTTCGTTTAGTGATTTTACTTGTAGCTTTAGCTCTTCAGCTTCTTTTCTAAGCATGTCTAATTCCTTTTTGATTTTATCTCTTTCAATTTGCAGTGCTTCTATTACCTTTTCCAAATCGTGTTTTTTAATCTCCATCTGCTCTAGGTATGCTGCTCTTGCATTTACTGCCCTCATCATTTCTTCGTAGTCTCTAATTTTTTGGACGAGTTCTTCCATAAAGTTCAAGAGTGTTTCTTCACGGCGCTTGATTTCCTTTTCTTTTTGCTGGAGCTCTTTCTGCTTTGCCTTTAGAATGGCTTCTCTTTCATTGAGTCTTTCTTCTTTTTTCATTCGCTCCTCACTCCAATTTTTCATTTGTCTTTCTTTTTCAGCTAGAATTTTCCTTATTTTATCTTCAGCTTGCTTGAGCTTCATCTCCTCTTCCTTTAATTTCTGTCTAGCTTCTTCCTCTTCCTCTGCTAGTTTACTTGCTACTTTGATAGCTTCAGTAAGTTTTGATGATACTTCGGATAGTAGGCATAGTGCTTTTAGTTCTATTTCTCTCACAGATGCTACGCACTTTAAAACTTCATCTTGGAGGGCGGTTATTGCTCCCTGTTTTTCAGCGAAATCCTTTCTAAATTTCTGGATTTCAGATAGCGTCTTTCTCGCTAGCTCTAGAACTTCTTCATATGCTTTTGCTTTAGCAGACTTTTCAATTACTAATTTAGCTTTGTCATGTTCACTTTCAATTTTAGCTATCAATTTACTTAGTTTCTCGTGCTCTTCGATGAGTTGAGAAGCGTATTGAGTAAGCTGCCTAGTGAGTGTGGTTGCTGTGGATGAGGACTTACTTATCAAGTCTACGTGCATTCCTAATTTATCGACTTTCTCGCATA
>QMRA01000150.1:0-3174 GCA_003649155.1 Thermoproteota archaeon
GCTTATCATGGTGTATAATCTCATATTGGTGAGTGTCAATCAAGTCATCATGCTGAGATGTGTAATCTAATCGTTACTTTTTTATATTCTACGCAATCCGTAACATTACGAAATAAGTGTTCCATTCACGATGGCTGGTGGTGTTACCATGTTTCCTTACGCTGCTTGGTTGTGCTGGGTCATACCGGTTATCGGCGCAATACTTACACCGATAATCGCTAAGTTTGACGAGAAAGCGAGAGACTACTTTGCAGTTGCAGTTTCATTATTAGCTGCCATTATGGCTGCACTATTGATACCTTATGGCTTGTCAGGCAGATTTCACATACCTGGAGTTGGCGAAGTAGCTTTGCCAGCGGATTGGAGGGTTCATTGGATTAAGATATTTGGAGTTGAAATTGATGCTGGAGTTCTTGTTGATCCACTTAGCATTTTCATGGTTAATGTTGTTGCTTGGATTTCCTTCCTCATAATGGTCTACAGCTTAGGCTACATGCATGGTGAGGAAAGCTTAACTCGATACTGGTTCTTCATGAACTTCTTCATTGGAAACATGCTTCTACTAGTGATGTCAGACAACATTCTTCAAATGCTCTTTGGATGGGAAGGCGTAGGTCTGTGCAGCTACCAGCTCATAGGATTCTGGTATCATGATGAGCGCAAGAGGTGGGTTGGCGACGTTCCGCCTTCTCACGCTGGCATGAAGGCCTTCATTATGACTAGGGCTGGAGACGTAGCATTGATGATTTCTGCCTTCATAATATTCACTCAAGCTGGAACTTTCAACTTCCTAGAGCTCCAGCACCACTATGATTGGGTTGTAGAGCTAGCTAAGCTTGGCCTAATTGTTCCAGTTGCTGTGATATTCTTTGGCGGCCCTATAGGGAAGTCCGCCCAGTTTCCGCTACACGAATGGCTTCCAGAAGCCATGGCTGGCCCAACATCTGTTTCCGCGCTTATACACGCAGCTACGATGGTTAAAGCCGGCGTTTACTTGACTGCTAGAGTATTCCCGATATTTACTGAGAGCTTTAAACTTGCTGCTCACAGTGTTGTTGATGCAGCTACTCGGCAGTTAATTGCTGCTGCTCAGAATCAATTCTTCAGTGTTGTCGCCTGGATAGGTGCCTTCACAGCCTTCTTAGCTGCTTCACAGGCAATGGTTGCTAGAGAGTTAAAGAAGGTCTTGGCTTACTCGACAGTCTCGCAGATAGGATATATGATGCTTGCACTCGGTGTCGGAGGATTAGCTGGAAAATATGCGGCTGACGGGTACGTTGCAGGCTTATTCCACTTGATGAGCCACGCAATATTCAAGGCACTGCTATTCATGTCTGCGGGTGCGGTACTCCACGCATGTGAAACAACTGACATGTTCGAGATGGGCGGCATTAGGAAGGAGATGCCAATTACATTTGCCTGCATGCTTATAGGTGCTTTATCGCTTTCTGGTATACCGCCATTAAGTGGATTTTGGAGTAAAGAAGCCATATTCGGTGCATGTATGAAAACTGGCAACTACGCGCTTTTAGCTGTTGCAGCTATAACTGCTGCAATGACTTTCTTCTACAGCATAAGAATGATAGGCGTAACCTTCCTTGGAGAGAAGAGCCACCACTTGAAGGAGCTTGAGGAGGAGGGTCACCACATCCACGAAGCTCCGCCAGTAATGTGGGTTTCATATGGAATTCTGGCAGCTGCTACGGTGGGAATAGGTTTAATTGGCCCAATATTCGAGCACAACCTCCACGAATTCTTAGCATCTACACTACATGCACACCACTCTCATACAGCCCTATTCTCGGCAGTAAGCGTTGCGGGTGGCGGTGGAGGAATGCAGTCACAACTAATGACTACCGCGATAACAGCTCTAATGCTGATAATTGGTGGTGTTCCAGGATACATGATGTATATATCAAGAAAGATTGATCCTGAAGAGTTCGTAGAGAAGCATGGCCTAAAGCCGATATACAACTTCCTCTGGAATAGGTGGTACATCAATCCAACTTACTATAAGGTCCTCGTGTACTCGCTGATTGACTTCAGTAGGTCGCTGTATAAGAACTTTGAAGTTAAAGTTGTAGATGGAGCAAACTACGCTTTTGCAAGAGTTGTAGCTGCCTTCTCAAATGCTTTCAGGAGAATTCAGACAGGAATTCTATCCTACAATATGATTGGAATGGCTATTGGACTTCTACTAGTTGCTTGGCTACTGATTTGGCTTGGAGTGTAGCTCAGTAATCAACTAACTATTTGATTACAACTATTTCTTTCAGTTTATTTACAAATTTTTGCCTATATGTCGCCCCGCCGACCGAAGCTGGATCATTGAAGTCATGTATTCTCTCACCAGCTTGCGAGAGGCGGGGCGGGCTCAGGCTACCTGCTTATCCTCACCTATCGGTGTCGCCTGAGCTCTTCACAGCCATCTATGTTAGTTGATTCTGCGCTTAAAATTTTCACGCTTATAATCTTGTTCCCTTTTATGCGGTGGGCGTGATAATTGCCCATCTATTTTTGATTTCTCAAACCTTAAATCTACAATAGAAAATACTTCATATATTGGAGGCATCATGATGAACGAGCACGTAATTGTTAATGAAGTTGATGAGAACTTAGACGAGCTCATAAAGCTCCTTCAAGACGTAATAAGAATAGATACTTCAAATCCGCCTGGAAATGAAATTAGACTAGCGAATTTCCTCTTTGATGTTTTTTCAAGAGAGGGAATTCCGTGTGAAGTTGTAGAGTCTACTGAGGGGAGAGGGAATGTCATTGCACGACTTAATGGTGAAAGCGGCAAAGTTAGGCTTCTATACTTATCACATTTGGATGTTGTACCGGCTGTAAATGCTTCTTCTTGGGCGCATAATCCCTTCTCAGGCCACTTTGATGGTAAGTGGATTTATGGGCGAGGTGCTATAGACTGCAAAGGTCTGGTGGTAGCTGGAGCTTTCGCTATGATCTTATTGAAGAGGCTTAACATTAATCCTAAGTGCACCATCATTTACGCGTCGACTGCCGATGAAGAAGTGGGTGGAGAGCATGGATTAGGCTGGATAGTCAAAAATATGCCTGAAAAAGTTAAGGCAAACTACGTAATCAATGAGGGAGGCGGAGTTCAATTCAAATTAGGTGGAAGGTCAGTTGTATATCCCGTCGACGTGGGTGAGA
>QMRA01000151.1:0-3165 GCA_003649155.1 Thermoproteota archaeon
CTTCATATCACATGGATTAATACTACATAATACAGTAAGCATTGCTAAGGCAGGAATAGTAGCAACGCTAAACGCGAGAACAGCAATCCTAGCAGCAGCAAACCCCGCTCTAGGTAGATTCGTAGCGCAAAAAACGATAGCTGAAAACGTCAACCTACCAGTCACGATATTATCGAGGTTCGACTTAATATTCCCAATCGTAGACAGGCCAAACCCAACCCTAGACGAGAAAATGTCAGAGCACATACTGAAACTGCACCAAACTAGAGGGTACGTTGGAATGCCACCAATACCACCAGACCTACTAAAGAAGTACATAAGCTACGCAAGGAAAAACATCGTCCCAAGACTAACACCTGAAGCAGCAGAAAGAATAAAGAAGTTCTACTTGGAAATGAGGAGCAAAGGAACTGTAGGCGAGAAGGAAAGCATACCTATAACTCCGAGACAATTAGAAGCACTAGTTAGAATGGCAGAAGCAAGAGCTAAAATGGCATTAAGAGAAGAAGTCACAGTCGAAGACGCAGAAGCAGCAATAAGATTAATGACCTACGTACTAGAGAGAACAGCATACGACAGAGAAGCAGGAATAATAGACATAGACATGATAATGACAGGTAAACCATTATCCCAACGCGAGAAGCTAATGAAGCTAATGGACATAATAAGAGAAAAAGTTAGGGAGATTGGAGGACCAGTAAGCAGAGAAGAAGTCGTAACAACAGCAGAGGAAGCCGGGTTAGATAGGAGATTCGTAGAATCATCAATCGAAAGGCTACTTAGAGAAGGTCTAATATATGAGCAGAGACCAGGCTACATAATGCCAACATAGCGGAGGGGCAGTAAATACTAATAGAGGAACTGCCAATACCGAGAGTCATCAAGGAAATTCTCAAAAAACAAGGAATTGAAAAGCTGTACCCACCACAGCAAGAAGCCGTTAAAGCAGGAGTGCTAGATGGAGAGAATCTAGTTCTAGCCATACCAACAGCAGCAGGGAAAACGCTAGTCGCAGAACTAGCAATGACAAAGCAAATACTTGAAAGAGGTGGAAAGGCACTATACCTTGTCCCACTAAGAGCACTAGCAGCAGAGAAGTACGAAGAATTCAAAAAGTACGAAGAAGCCGGAATAAAAGTGGCCATAAGCACTGGAGACTACGACAGCAGCGACCCCTGGCTAGCAAACTACGATATTATTGTCGTAACAAACGAGAAGGCAGACAGCCTCCTAAGACACAAAGCACCATGGATAGAAGATGTGACAGTAGTAGTTCCAGATGAAATACACTTGATAAATGACCCATCCAGAGGGCCAACATTAGAAATGGTGCTAGCAAGATTAAATCAAGTAAACCCAGAAGCACAAATAATAGCACTAAGCGCAACCATAAGAAATGCAGAGGAAATTGCAGAGTGGCTCAATGCAAAACTCGTAAAAAGTGAGTGGAGGCCAGTACCACTAAGAAAAGGCGTTTACTGCAGGGGAACCATAATATTTGACGACGGCACAATTGTAGAGCTAGAGAGAGCCACTAGAGAGCCATGCGAAATAATCACAATAGACACGTTAAAAGGAGGAGGACAAGTACTAATATTCACTAACACCAGGCATAACGCAATGAAAATGGCCCTCAAGCTAGCCCCAGTAACCTCAAGATACCTAAGCAAAAAGGAAAAGGCAGAGCTGAAAAACATCGCCGAAGAAGTTCTAAGAAGAGGAGAAGTAACAAGAATAAGCGAGCAACTAGCAACCTGCATAATAAATGGAACCGCATTCCACCACGCAGGACTAATCTACGACCACAGGAAAATAGTTGAAGACGCGTTTCGAAACTTCAAGATAAAAGTAATATGCGCCACTCCAACGCTGGCAGCCGGAGTAAACCTCCCAGCTAGAAGAGTCGTCATAAGACACTACTATAGGTACGATTACAGCTTCGGCTACCAGCACATACCAGTACTAGAATTCCACCAAATGGCTGGAAGGGCAGGAAGGCCAAAATACGATAAATACGGAGAAGCCATCCTTATAGCAAAAACAAAAGACGAAAGCAACTTCCTAATGGAAAACTACATCAAGGCACCACCAGAAAGAATATGGTCAAAATTAGCTACAGAGCCAGCACTCCGATCCCACATACTCGCAATAATAGCAACAGAATTTGCAAAAACAGAGAAAGGTCTACTAGAATTCCTCAGCCACACATTCTACTACTACCAATATGGAGGAAGCAGCTACATCAACAACGTAGTTGGAAGAGTGCTCCACTTCCTAACATCAAACGAAATGGTCGAAATAGATAGGAGCTACTTAACAGCAACAAAGCTGGGGAGAAGAGTCTCAGAACTATACATAGACCCATTAACAGCAGTTTACATTAGAAAAGGGTTAGAAAGCAAGCTAACCTCTACACCCCTAGGATACCTACACCTCATATCATACACACCAGACATGCCAAAGCTATACCTTAGAAGAGGAGACAGAAGAAAGCTGACAGAAGTATTACTATCGAGAAGCGAAGAATTCCTAATCCCACCACCAGACATGTATGAAGAGCCAGAAGAATATGACTACTTCCTATCAGCACTCAAAAGCGCATTAGCACTACTTGACTGGATAAATGAGGAACGAGAAGACACCATCATAGAAAAGTACGACATAGGTTCAGGAGACCTATACTCTCTAGCATCAACTGCAAGATGGCTACTATACTCAGCAGCAGAACTCAGCAAACTCCTAAAACTCCAAACCCACACAAAGCAACTCCAAAGACTAATACTAAGAGTAGAGCACGGATGCAAAGAAGAGCTACTCCCAATAGTACAGCTCAAAGGAGTAGGTAGAGTGAGAGCAAGAATGCTATACAATGCAGGATACAAAACCCTTGAAGACCTCAAAAAAGCAACCCCAGAAGAGCTCCTCAAAGTCCCAACAATAGGAGTGCAAGTAGTCAAGAGAATTAAAGAGCAGCTGGGAAAGCCTATCAGCGAATTGGAAGAAAGGAAGCTGAAAGCCAAGGAGAAAGAACAGAAGCGTATAATAGACTATCTAGACTACAATTTGAGTAGAAGGTGATAGTATTTGAGCATGAAGAATCCACTGGAAATGCAATTTATAGAGTACGAGGAGAAGGCATTTAGAAATCCAATAATGGTCGCAGGC
>QMRA01000152.1:0-3139 GCA_003649155.1 Thermoproteota archaeon
CTTAAGGATATTGTGGCGTGAATCTCGAGAAATAAATCTAACTGAAATAGACCCAAACTTCTACCCTAAACTTCAAGACAGATTGAAGAGACTTAGAGAAGAAGCAAATAAAAATCCATTACCAGAGCTAATTCAAGATCTAAGGAGATTCGAAGTGACGGCAAGAGACATAATTAACTGTAGAGTGCAGAAAATAGTTCAAGCTGCAATATGCGAGTCACTCCCACCAAACATTCTTGAAGCAATGACAGTAGAGGAGAGAGCACTACTCCACGAAATTTCTCAGACAGTAGAGAGGTGGAAGCGTCAAATGCTCGCTTTAGAGGAGGTATGAGCTTGGTAATCGAGCTCATCGAGCAAGACCCCAGAGAAAGATTCGCAAACTTCTTCAAGTCATTCCAAACCCCAGACGGCGAGTACAAGTATAGGAAACGGTTAAGCCAAATGGCGATAACAGGACAAAAATCACTACTCATCGACTTCGAAGACCTAATGCAATTCGACCACGAATTAGCTGAGCAAGTCATAGAGAAGCCGACAAGGTACTTAGAAGCAGCATCATACGCAGTTGGAGACGTAATGAGAATAGTGAACTTAAACTACGCAATGAAAGTCAGAGAATTCAGAGCAAGATTCAGACGCCTACCAGAGCTAACTCCACTAAGAAAAATCCGAGCTGAACACTTAGGAAAGCTAATAATGATTGAAGGAATCCTAACGAGAGCATCCTCAGTAAAGCAGCAGCTCATTAGGGGAGTATTCGAGTGCCCCAGGTGCGGAACAAAAATACCAGTTGAAAGTAAAAGCGAAGGTGAAAGAGTAACTCCACCAGACAGGTGCGCAAACCCAGACTGTAGATACAAAGGCCCATTTAAGCTCCTACTAGAAGAGTCCACATTCATAGACTGGCAGAGGCTCACCATACAAGAGAAACCTGAAGAACTACCACCAGGACAACTGCCAAGGTCGATAGACGCAATAGCTAGGGGAGACATAGTTGACGTAGCAAGGCCAGGAGATAGAGTAGTCGTAGTTGGAGTACTCAAGCCTAGACCTGAATTCTCACCAAGAGGAAGACTCACAACGTACAGCCCAATCCTAGAAATCAACTCGATAGACGTTGCAGAAAAAGGCCTTGAAGAAATAGAGATTACACCAGAAGATGAGGAAAAGATCAAAGAGCTAGCCAAAGACCCATTCATCCACCAAAAGATAATACAGTCAATAGCCCCATCAATCTACGGCTACGAAGAAATCAAAGAAGGAATAGCATACCTACTCTTCGGAGGAGTACCCAAGCAACTCCCAGACGGAGTAAGAATCAGAGGAGACATAAACATACTACTAGTAGGAGACCCAGGAACAGCAAAAAGCCAACTCCTCCAATACGTAGCTAGAATAGCTCCAAGAGGAATATACACTTCAGGTAAAGGCTCAACTGCAGCAGGACTAACAGCAGCAGTAGTCAGAGACAAGGTAACCGGAGACTGGTACTTAGAAGCAGGAGCACTAGTCCTAGCAGACGGCGGAGTAGCCTGCATAGATGAAATTGACAAGATGAGAAGTGAAGACAGAGTAGCAATGCACGAAGCCATGGAGCAGCAGAGTTACCATAAAGACTTCGAAATTCTGCTGGCTGACGGCACTAAAATTAAAATAGGAAAGCTAGTCGACAAACTCATGAGCAACCATAAAGATAACATAATTAAAGGAAAAGATACGGAAATACTATTCGTCGACAACATATACGTCATGGCATACGATTTAAGCAAAAAAGAGATTGTTAAAGTAAAAGCTGACAGAATCAGCAGACACAAAGCACCTTCTAAATTCATACAACTAACATTCAGCAACGGAAGAACAATAACAGTCACCCCTGAGCATCCAATCGTCATATGGAGCAATGGCAAAATCACGACTATTAGAGCAGATCAAGCGAAGGTCGGCATGATAGTTCCAGGCGTAAATCGCTACGAAATATCAAAATCAAGCCGAGAAGGTTTAGACGAAATATTAGAAACTTTAAATATAGACGCTAAATCACTTGCTAAATTCATTGGATTCGTACTTTCTGACGGATTCACATACAGTAATCCATCAAATAGGTATTACGAAATAGGATTCACAAATACTAATCAAAAACTCGTTGGAGAATTCAAGTCATTACTAAAATCATTTAACATAAAGTTCAATGAGCGGGTTTCATCGAAGAATAGAGAAAAAAGGTTGCATACGATAAGGATAATTTCAAAAAGCCTTTACGAGCTCCTATGGAAATATCTGCCTGAAATTTTCACAGAAACAAAAGACGAGAAGACCAGGCCATCAAGACTAAAGCGCATACCAGCAATTTTGTTCAAGATGCCTAATGACGCGAAAAAAGCTTTTATCAATACATTTTTCAAAGGCGATGGTTTCGTAGATAATTATAGAGCTGGATTCAGAACGTCATCTAGGAAATTAGCAGAAGACCTACAAGACTTACTGCTTACGCTAGGGATTTACTCATACATGTATAATGAAACAAGTAAAGAGGGGAGAACGTACTACAAGGTGATTATTTCCGGAACTGACAACCTCGCCAAGTTTGTAGAAATAGTTGCTGATGACGAAAGAGCCCTAAAAATTAAGAATTTAATTGAAAAATCTAAGAGCAGGCTGAATTATAGGAATGAACTACCTAACGATATAGCTGAAGTATTGAGAGAAATAGCCAATGAACTGGACATTAATGACGGATACTTATCGACCATAGTCAAAAGAAAACACAATATACATTTTGAAAAAGCACGCAAATACATAGAGCAAGCAGAAGTCAAGATCAGAGAGTTAAAGAGGGCGTTAACTGAAGAAAATGTCAGTAATCTCAGGAAATTTATCAAGTTAACAAGGCTTTCAAAAGAGCTGAAAATACCATACTCAACATTGAGATATAGGCTAATTGTTAAGAAAGATCCCGAAATAACTAAATTACTCATCAAGAAGGCCTATATGAAGTTACATGAAATAGAAGAGAAATTAAATAAGCTAAGAAACTTCATTGACGGCAACATACGTTTCTTAACAATTAAGCAAGTAAGTGTCGTTGAAAATAAGGACTCAGAATGGGTTTACGATGTAACTGTCGAGCCCCACCACC
>QMRA01000153.1:0-3099 GCA_003649155.1 Thermoproteota archaeon
ATTCCATAGAAGTATACTCGTGCTGCTATCGAGTCAAATGCCTCCGAAACTGTTGCTTGCCTATCTGTTGATGGGTCCTTTTTGGCCCAGTTCTCCTCCGCTTTCAAGTGTTCGAGTCCTAATCTTAAAAATTCGGATAGAGATTCGTAGAAGGGTGATTCCATGTTTACGAGTGGTTCAGCTTCACTTAACCTTTTTTGAAGCTCTTTCAGTAATTTCCTACTCTTCCTGATTCCTAGTAATATTACATCTCTACGTTTTATCCCTATTGGCGTTGTGTTTGCTACTCTATCGTCATAGATGTACGGAACTTCGCAGACGACGGTCAAGACTTTTTCATTAACCCTCTTGGCATATTCGTCGCTACTAGCACCGCTCTTAATTACTTTTGCCGGATCTTTCTTTAAGTGCTTGGCATAATATTCGTATGCTTCAATTGTTGTTGGCATTTTGAATATGGCGTCGGCTAACTTTACGACATAAGGTACCTCTGATAAGGTACCTCTGGCTCGCCTAAATGGATTGGAATGTTGAATCTCTCTGCAACTTCGTGAAGTTTGCCATAGATTTCTGGAATTGGATCAGAGAGGTAAAAGTAGGCTCCACAGAAGCCTGCATTGTGGAGTGAAGCCATGAAGTCTGGCTTAACTTCGTCTATTAACTTCATTAACGCTTTTGTTTCTGGTACAGGCTTATTAAATTTCAACGTTTTATACTCTATTGGGAATGACCATTCAACTTGTTTATATCCAGGTGGCCTATAGTAGTTTAATGCGTATTTCTTTGGAGTCCACTCTCCCTTAAACCAGCCTTCATTTAGTCTAGCTCCAAATGGATCTATGCACTTAATTATGTACCAAGTAGTGTTCATTTTCTCTCTAAATTCTTCATCGGTTGCAAGTTTCCATGACAGATACTCTAGCGTCATGCTTCCAATAGGCTCGTTTGGATGTGGAAATGCGAATAACAGTGCATTTACTTCTCCACTGCCTATTTTCAAGCACTTAATGGGCTCTCCATTTCTCGATTCTCCAATTTTAAATATTGACGCTACATTGGCATGCTTTGCAACTAGTTTTTCAGTGCTATTATTTAGTTCATCTACCGTCATGAATTCCCTATAATCTGGGATTTCTCTTAAAATTCGCCATATCATTTTTTCCATTACATTCACCTGTTTAAACTAGCTTTATTAATTAATTTAATAACTTACGTCGCTTAGGATGTTATTATTAAATAATTTTATATTGTCTATCTTAGATGATAAGTTGGTGTCTAGGTTGGGTGCAGGGTTTAAGAGGGCTGTTTTGAAGTTAATATTTCTCGTCGTTGCATACGTGCTTTCAGCTGCTTTTATTAAGTACCTATTTACTGAGTCTGTAATTGTTCAGTATTTTGCTAATATTTTTGAGTACAAGATTTATGTTGACGTCCTGCTAGCACTTGGGTTTGGCTACCTTATAGTTCACGCTTTTTCAGATGCAATTTACTGGGCGATGAGATTGAAGTATGAGCATCCCACCGCTGCTGCAATTAGAAGCATATTTAGAATTGTCGGTGTAGGTGCAATGGTTGCTGTTATTGCAGGATCTCTTTCATCGCCGACTGCAGGTGTGGCTCTTGGAGGTTTTATTGGGATGGTTGTAGGCTTCGCATCTCAGAAAGTTTTAGGTCAAGTTATGGCTGGAATTCTACTTCTAATTGCTAGGCCATTTAAGATTGGTGATAAGATTGAGGCTGCTGGTGTTATAGGAGTTGTTGAAGACGTTACTTCTCTATTTGTGGTTGTGAGGCAGGATGATGGTAAAGTTGCCCTTATACCTTGTAACTCTCTTATAGGGTCAAAGATAATTAAGCATCCACCGCCAGTTGAAACTACAGCGACCTAATTCCTAGATAAGCTCTTTGGGTATGTTGTTTGGGGTGTATGCGATGTTAGGCTTCAATCCAGCTTTCTTCAGCCTTTCAACCACGTGTGGGTAAAGAAAAACATATTCTTCTTCAAATTCGTCTACTAGGATTGGGTCTATTTCCATCAATCTGCTTATCAAACTTCTAATTCCCTCCTTGGTTGAAAAGGAAAGCATAGCTGCTGGGTGGCATTTAACTCCATAGTCGAGTAAGTTTTGTAGCGCCATTAATTGGTAATCGAATGCTTCTGGTATAGCTCCAGTCAGCTTTGAAAACTCTTGCCTAGTTGTGCCTTTCAGTGATACTCGCACGTGAATGTTTTTAAATTTTGAAAGTTGCTTTGCGTATAGCTTGTCGTAGCCAAGCAGTATTCCATTCGTTTCTAGTATGAATAGGTACCTGCCATCTTGGTCTACTAACTCCAGTAATTTTAGTAAGTGCTCCTTCCCTATTGTCGGCTCGTTTCCACTAACTCTAATTAACCTGTAACCTCTTCGACGCGCGCACTTGTCTAGCGCTTCATATATTTGCCTTGGGGTATAGAACCTTCCTACCTTGTCAGGCCTATCTCTTGGGTATCCACTCCAGCAAAATACGCACTTTAAATTGCATCCGCAACAATCTGCAGTTGCTATTCCTCCGTACCACCTTCCACCTCTCGCTACTCGGTAGTACTTCCTTTCTTCACCTCGAGTAACTATCTTCCCAATTGCATCTGATAGTTTTATTGGGTCGAATAGCTTCACCATCTGTATGCGCCGTATTAGGCTAGTAAAATTTGAGTAAATTAAAGTTGCTAGTATATTTGATGATTATTGAAGTTGAAGTGGATTTGCCTTACAACTTGGATTTGACTATGAAGCCTTCATTCCTCTCCAGCTTATACCATAAGGAGGGGAGTTGGTGGGTTAAGATTGCTGGATTTCTAGCAGGAAGTCTTAAGCTTAAGCAGGAGGGTCGCAAGTTTGTTGCTAAGTGTCTAAAAGAACTAGACCGTAACCTATTATTCGAGGAGGTTATGTTCGAATCTGGATTGTGGAGTAAGCCATTTGAAGACATGGTAGGGATTCTAACTAGTTCAATCAGAAGTTCAATTGAGTTTCTCGTTGAGCAATTTCCAGGTGTTAGGCTTGCAGTTTCTCCAAGAGACTTCAAATGTATATTTATTGGGGCTGTGCTGTCTAAGAG
>QMRA01000154.1:0-3086 GCA_003649155.1 Thermoproteota archaeon
AATAGCCCTTCTCTGAACTTCAGTAGGCTTTTCAAAAGCGTATTTCTGGAGCTTTGGATGCAAGAACTCGAATACCATGAGATTACACCTAATTCTACTAAAATAATTAATTTTACGAGATATTGTTAAAGTTACCAGTCGATTGTAGTGAAATTGAAATACATTCTATTGCATGGGAAGTTTGCGGAAATTCTACTCGTTTACTGGATTAATCTCCGTAGCAATTTGTAAAGCTCTTTCTCTACTTTAACGATTTCATGAGATAAATTTTCTCGCCAGATTTTCTCAAAATTCTTTTTGGCAGTTCTTTGCTCGAGCATCCACTCTTCTGCAAACTTTCCACTCACGATGTCTTCCATCACACTCCTTAATGTTGCCTTCACTACCTCAGAAATTATCTTAGGTCCTCTAGTTTGCTGTCCATATTGACTTGTAGAAGAGTGCAAATTTAGCTGATCCCACAAGCCATATTTATAAATGGCTTTTGCTAGCTCGATTAACTCGCCTGAAGCATACAGCTCCAAAATTGCTACCATTGGATTAATGCCGAATTCAATCATAACTTCAAAGGCTGCTCTAATTAAGTGAAGCATACCCCCACCTACAACCTGCTCTCCGAAAAGGTCAGTTACAGCTTCTTCCCAGAAGCTAGATTCAATCGCTACTCCACCAGGATTTAGAGAGCCTATTCCCTTTGCAATCGCTAACGCATGATCTAAAGCTCTCCCTGAATAGTCTTGGTGAACCCCAATTAGCACGGGAAATCCTTTACCCTCTAAAAATAAGCTCCTCACTCCTTCACCTATCATTCTAGGAGCTACGAGGACGACGTCAACATAGGTTGGGGGCTTAATGTAGCCAAATGCCACATTATATCCACTGGCAAAGCACAATACATGACCATGCCTTAAATTTCCTTCAACTTCCTCCTTAAAGACTTGTGGAGCTACTTCATCTGGAATTAACATTAATGTTACTTCAGACAGCTTAACTGCATCACCAATAGGATATACTTTGAATCCGTCTCGCTCAGCTCTTTCCCAATACTCGTCGCGAATATTACCTATGATAACATTTAGGCCATTATCTCGCAGATTTAATGCTTGAGCTCTACCTTGATTCCCATAGCCAATAATGCTAATCGACTTCTCAGAAATCAGATTCAAATTAGAGTCGAAGTGCAATTTACCCGACAAGACAATTCACCACATTCAAGTGTATGGTATAATTAAGTGCATCATCCAATAATCACTTCTGCTTAAGTTTACCTCATCAAGTACGCTTATAATTAAATAGCTATTAGAGCTGATAAGGCTCAATTAAGATTACTTCAGCTTTCTTAATTTCTGGAATCGTCAATGCTGCTTCTCGCACCTTCATTACCAAGTATCTCGCTAAAGGACACATGAAAGATGGAACCGTCAAAGTCATCTTTATCGTTGCCTTCTCCCCCTCAACCTTAACATCTCTTATCAATCCCATGTCAACTACGTTCATACCGACTTCCGGATCAATTACGCTTTTAAGTGCATTCATAACCTTCTTTTCCAATCCTTCGCTTGACAACATGCTCACCTACATCGAAACATATGTATAAAATAGGGTTTATGATTTTCTCCTCAACATTAATACTGCAGCTACCAAGATTATTACAACAGCAACTATAGCCAATCCGTACAACATTACTGGTGGGCTGGGAGGAGCCGACACTTTTATCGTCTGCACTTCACTTTCAACTTCATATGTTTCGCAAACTACTTTACACTCATAGGTACCTTCGTTCATGAATGCGTAAGTGAATGAGTACTCGCCATTAATATTCGTAACTGTCGATTCTACCGGCTCATCATTAATGTATAATGATACGTCTACGCCAGTAATAGGTGTGCCTTCAAAAGATAGCGAGCCAGTAAATGTGATTGATTCACCTACATGCACTTTATTTGAGCTGACTGCTAATGATAGTTGAGGAATGCCCCACTTAACTTGTATTGTGTGGACGCTGTGAGTATATTTGACGAATACGAAGTAGTGGGTTGCATTCATACTAATCGTCGGAGTGACTATGCTTTTGTCTATGTAAACGATTATTACGCCAGACACTGCCTCTTTAGGTATAGTCATATTTAGCGCACCAATAGTTCCTTCCGGACCTTCAACTTCCAATTCAATTCTATCAACTAGAAATTGGAAACGCCTTAATGTTGAATTTGTAATTGCAATTATCTTTCTTTTCTTTCCTGCAATAAGTTCCTCGATCTCGTGTATGTTTGCATCAGCTACACCCCAAGCATTTCTAACAACCTTAAAGGCAAGGTCTTTTAATTCATTAAAGTTGATGCCCTTGAAAGTAACTCGATGTCTAGTCTTCTCAGCGACGTGTACGTGGGGTGGAACGATAATTTCAATTAACTCGCTTTCAGAGCTCCCACCTTCAATCACGAAAGTTACATCAGCAATGCCTTCAGGAATCGCCTCTGCAAGATTATCGAACAAACTGTAGAATTTGAATGCATCGACAGTAGTTTCTGAGGGGGGCTTTAGCTTAAGTCCCTCAAAGCAAAACTCAAGTATGCCTCGAGTTCCCTGTCTTGTGTAGGTTAAAGTGAAGTCCATGACTTTTGCGCTCACGTGTGTCTCCCTTAGAACTGTCCTGCAGAACGTGTAAAATTGTGAAGTTGCATTAGGAGCTAAATCCTCTATAAAGTCAATACATAAGTTTTTAACTTCATTAAATTGCCTCTCTACGTCACCAGTAATTTTCTGCTTACAATCGAGTCTTAGCGTTCCATCACTTCTGGATACAGTTAGGTTGAGTGCAAAATAGTCGAGCTCAGCATGCTGTATCTGTCTTAACCTCTCGTAAAACTCGTCTGGCAAGACTATTTGTTGTGGAACTTCTGGTTCAGCTGCACAGGCAAATGCCTTCCTAAAGTTTCCTTCAATTTCACCATGAAACCTAAGAATTGCTTTATCAGATTCAAAAGTTGGCTCGAGAGAAAGATCGACGATAGTTACATTACCGCACGACCATTCTTCAATTTGCTGCCTGAGCGATTCTTTAAATGAGTCAAACTCCTCAACAA
>QMRA01000155.1:0-3059 GCA_003649155.1 Thermoproteota archaeon
AACTATAACGTACTAATGTGGATTTGTGAATGTAGTTTTATCAATAACTCTGTTTGATTTGAATATTGCCATGTCTGCTCATGCACTTACCTAATTATGCCTCTATCTCTAAATCCAATTCTCCATGCTGATAAATAGGTCATCTTCTAATCGCCACCTCCAAGCGTATGATTTTCTTCTATCTCACGTAAACTCCAAGTACTCTTGGAAATGTCTCATAGTGTCTTGGATGTAGCTACCTCTACTGAGATTTCCAGTTGAACTTACTGACCCACCATCAGATCCAATCATCACCTATGGCTGCTTCATCACGATTTCAACATATTAATCATGCATCGAGAAGGTATCATTCTCACTCTAGTCTCCTCTTCTAATAAATAAGTCTAGAGCCGTATCTACTGTATCTTTGCTTAGCTTTTCAGCTATCTGAGCTACCGTTAACATCTCTAGCTCTTCATGTAATTCCGCAAAACTACTACTTCATGATTATGCTCTAACTAAAGTTTAATGCAGCAAGCTTAAACTTTATCTTTAGCGACTCTGTCTTCAGCAATATTAGCCTTAACTTTGGGAATTAAGTCATAATAAGCTCTCAAATTATTTATGCACCCTGGATCTGGTCCGAGTATGTCATTGAAGTATGCTAGAGCTCTAGCTCTGCAGCCACCGCACACATACTTGAAGCCACAAACTCCACAATGACCCTTCAACTTATCTCTGCTTCTCAAAGCTTTGAACACTTCGCTGCTTTTCCATATGTCAATGAAGTGCTGACTCTTTAGATTGCCAACAACTAAGTCTGGCATGAAAACACATGGTGTCACGTCACCATTAGGTTGAATTGCGCAGTACATTCTACCTGCACCACAACCTCCAATAAATTCGGCTAGAGCTTTAATATAGTTCGTTAGAGTCGTTGACCCAACATGAAAGTGAGATACGGCAGTGCACTTTCCTTCAGAGACTTTAAGCATAACCCTAGCATATTGAGGAGCAGTACTCACAACTTCAATTTCACCTCTAAGTGCTGCTTTAGCCAAGTTTTCTAAGAACTTCTCCCTCTCCTCAGGACTCAAGTCCAGATCAACAATGTCAACACCCCTGCCAACTGGAATGAAATTGAATGCTATGAACCTATTAACTCTAAGTTTCTTAGCTAGCTCAATTATCTGAGGAATTTCATGAACATTCAATTTAGTAACCGTAGTAGCTATGCAAGTAAAAAGACCTTCTTCGACACAATTCCTAATACCCCTAATTGCGGCTTCAAAAGCTCCATGCACGCCTCTAAACTCGTCGTGAATTTTAGGATTAGCTGAATCTAAGCTAACTTCAACATACTTAAGCCCAAGCTCCTTGAGCTTCCTGACTACATTCTTAGTGAGTAATGTACCATTAGTCGCTAGAGCAACATACATTCCTCTCTTAGAAGCTTCATGAACAACCTTGAATAAGTGGTCTTTTAGCATCAATGGCTCCCCGCCAGATATTGCTAGTGAAGCAACTCCAGCTTCATCAAGCTCTTCAACAACCTTCAATTTCTCTTGCAAACTCAACTCATTGTTAAGATAGCTACCCGCACTTTGGTAGCAATGCTTACACTTCAAATTACATGCATTAGTGAAATTCCATACAACTAGGAATGGGGAGAGTAAGACTTGAGGCTTAGTGAGGCCGAACTCAGCAACACTAAATAGTACATTCGTTAAACCTCTCCTAACATTTGAATCCCGCAAATACTTCTTTAACTTGTGAGGCTTAACTTTGAAGGCTAAGAGGCCTAAATTAATGATCGCTGAGACCAAGAGAGAGTAAAACCTACATGAGATGCTCTTAGGCTTAGAGAGGCCAGCATAAATCATGAGTGCGTGCTCAAATCTAGTTAATCCACCGCAAGAAGCACTACGATTAATTCCAGCTCTTAAAATTGCTTTAACAATTGGCTTGTCAATTAGCATTCTGAAAAAAATTAAAAGATTCAATTGACATGGTATCACCTACACGAGTATTAATAAACAGGAAATATTAACTTAACAGTAATTTAACATCCATAGAAAGTATCATCGAACTTCGGTGGAAGCATGCTCCGAAGAGAACTGAGAGGAAATGTAGGGGTAATGATAATATCATGGATTTTCTTCGGCATAGCTATGTCAATTACAATACCCTACTTCCCACTCTACGTTAAAGCCCTAGGTGGAACAGACTTCCACATAGCCCTAGTTGGATCAGCAAGTGGACTTGCAGCTCTACCACTAATAATACCAGGTGGATACCTAACCGACATTATCGGCAGGAAAAGGATGATAATACCATTAACTTGGGCTGTATCCGTACTGTTCTTCGCCTACGCGCTAGCTCCCAATTGGATTGCACTATTAATTATAAGGATGATTGACTCATTCCTCCACTTCTATAGACCTGCACTCCACGCAATAATTGTTGACTCCCTTCCGCCAGAGGTTAGAGCTAGAGGCATAATGATTACCTCAATTATACCGAGCATTCCATGGCTAATATTCCCCCCAATTGGAGGATGGCTAATTGACAAGTATGGAGCTTATGGATTCCGACTAGCATATGTAATAAGCGGATTAACAGGCATTGCTGCAGCTGCACTTAGAACAAAATTTCTAATGGAAACTCTCGCTGAGGAGAAGATCAAGAAGAAAGTGTCTCCCTTCAAAGCCATTTCCGAAGCCTATGTGGATGTATTTAGAGTTTTGAAAGAAGCACCGCGAGAAGTCATGTACATAATAATTGGAAGCCTACTTATCAGCGGCATGAGCGTATCTGCATACAATTCGTATGCAGTAGTTTTCGTTACTGAATACTCAAACGTAACGAGAGAAGCATGGGGTTGGTTTAAAACTATTGGTACACTAGCTTCAATGGGCCTTTCAATAATCATATTACCTTATTTAGACAGGCTCCCAAGAAAAATGCTCATCATAGTTTCAGGGTTAATGTTTGCACTCTCAGTTTACATGCTCACATACATGAAGTACTGGGGAGCCTTCACCTCAGTAACTCTATCATCAATTGCGTGGTCCATATAC
>QMRA01000156.1:0-3044 GCA_003649155.1 Thermoproteota archaeon
CATGATAACTAAATCTGGCATAGGCTTTTCAGCGACTGGAACTACACTTAGAAGTTCAGCGCAAGGCCTTACCTTCTCAACTGCATCTGAATACATTTTGAGAAGCTTTTTAGCATTATTAGTTAATATTGTACCTCCACCACCTCTACCTCCGCGCCTAGCCTCGATGAGCTTCAAACCCAACAAATTTTCAATCTTGGAAATCCTCTCCCAAATTCGTGAGTATGATAAGCCCAAGCTTCTACACGCAGTCAATAGACTCCCCCTCTTATCAACTAACTTTAATACTTCAGCTAGCTTTGAATCCAAAATGATTTCACCACGATATAACAGGAAAACTTCAACTCCAAAACGTACTTCAAATCCATTATTAGAAAAAGGCATTTAGTTATCCTCCACTTAGCTAAACTACTGGATAAAAGTTAACTTGAGATGAAATTAAATTTAGCGAAATACGCTTCCCAACTTTAATGTTCAAAATTTCTGCTTCACCTCTAGTTACGTAAACTTTAATCAATTTTCCACCGACATTTATGTAAAGGAGGTTAAGTGCACCTCTAATCTCAACCTCTTCAATCACTCCATCGATAGCGCCGCCATCACAAACAACTAAATCTTCAGGTCTGAACACAGCTAAATATTCCCCATCAGGCAATTTTGAAGGCAGATCAAGACCTAACATACCTACAATGCCATTAGAAACTTTAACTTTAATTATATTCAAGTCCTCACAGTACCTTGAGACATTGGGGGATCTTAAAACCTCGTCAATTTTACCAACCCGCAATATTTGGCCTTCATACATGAAGGCAGCTTTATCGGCAAGCATAATAGCCTCAATAATATCGTGAGTCACATGAATAGCAGTAAAGTTGAGTTCATTATGAAGCTTTCTAAGGATTTTGCGAGCCTTTGACCTCAATTCAGGATCAAGTGCGGCAGTAGGTTCATCTAGAAGTAAAGCTTTAGGCTCAATAACCAGGGCTCTTGCAATAGCAACTCTCTGCTTCTCTCCACTACTTAAAGTGATAGGCTTCCTACTTAGGAGGTGCTTAATATTCAAAATATCACAGATATCATTAATTCTCCTCTCGATTTCACTCTTCGGAAAACCTCTAGCTTTTAACCCGTAAGCAATGTTGTCATATACAGTCATGTGAGGAAACAATGCATAGTCTTGAGGTATAAGCGCTAGACCTCTATCTTCTGGCGGCAGATTTGTTACATCAACGCCATCAACAATAATCTTACCCCTCTTAGGCCTATACATCCCCGCTATAGTGTGAAGTAATAGAGTTTTACCAGCTCCGCTAGGACCCATAACAACCATGTACTCCCCACTTTCAACCGACAAGTTTATGTTTAACAGCTTAAAGTTGCCAAAGTCTAAATTCAAATTCTCTATGATAATCATTCTCTAAACCCCGCAACAGCTCTTATAGTAGCAAAAAGCAACACTGAAATGAATAGAAGAGGAACAGTTAAAGCTAGAGCGTATGCCAATCCATAGGTATTGAACCACTCGATTATTAAGACGTTAATTGTCTTTGGATAGTAAGCCACTATCAATATTGCACCAACTTCACTTACAGCCCTAGCCCAAGATAGAAGAGCTCCAGTTATAATGCTCCTCCAAGCTAGTGGAAGAGAAACAGTAAGAAAAGCTCTTGCGTGACTGGCTCCCAAGCTCCGAGCAACGTACTCTAGCGTAGGATCTATCGATTTAAAACCATCTCTAACAGTATTTACGAGGATGGGAGCTGAGACAAAAGCCATTGCAGCCACTATACCCCAATAAGTATCTTCAATTATTATACCTATACTTGAAAGCAGACTTCCAATAGGCCCTCTACTTCCATAAGTTACCAGCACAAAAATTCCTGCAACTGTGTGAGGTAAGAGGAAAGGCATGTCAATCATGGATTCGAGAGTACTTTTCCCCTTAAAATCATATCGAGCTAAAATGTAAGCAAGAGGAATTCCAGAAATTAGGAGAAGTAATGTTGATAATGAAGCAGCTTCAAAAGTTAGCATAAAAGCTCTTCGAGCTTCATCTGCAATCCGCTCTACACCAAATATGCTTCTTGAAACAAGACCGAAGTCTACGAGGAGAAATATTAGTGCAATTGGAGATATAAGGAAAAGAATTATCATTGATGCTGCCGCTGCAAACGTACATATGAACAGCTTTTTACTCACCAACGATTTCAACGATACTTTTAAGCTCATCTGGAACAGCTCCATACCCTAGTGGCTTTTCTAAAAATGGCTGGCCAAGAGACTCAAAAATCGTTTTCCCTTCATCACTGAGGAGAACCTTAATGAACTTTATTGCTAAATCAGGCCTCTTAGCATTCTGAGGTATTGTGAATCCGTACACTATGGACTTCAGGGGGATCTCATTCTCTTTCTCTGTTCCACAGAGAATGTGAACTGACACTTTAATGTAGAAATCGTCGTACTTTGGGTCGCCTAAATCAATTTCGCAAGGAAGCTCAATATATTTTAATTTGTGCTGAACTGCAACGCTCTTGTATTCAAATGCATATTCAATTGAACCTGCCTCAAGCATAGCTATGAGGTCAACACTCTTAGGCCTAATGAACAAATCACTACTTTCGACGGTGAGACTCGCTGGCACGTATACATTGATTTTACCTTCAAGGCGCTCAACCTCCATGTTCGTCTTCTCAGCAATCAAGACATCAAGTATCTTGTTATTATTGTAATAGATACTCGCCAAAGCTATTACTCCAACCGCTCTATACCCACATGGGTCCTTATTTGGATCTGAAAAGCCGAAACGCACATCAGATCTCATGAGGATTTCATACCACTTATCTGGATTACTTTCAATTTCATTAGCATACCTACTGTTATCAGTATATGCCAGCACAATCCGGTTAGTTGCAAATGCAACATACCAGTCAGCATGCTCAGGAACCATGAATTTCGGTATAAGCCGATAGTCTGCAAGTGCAAGTAAATCACAGCTCTTACCTAAATCAGTGACTTTACGCAGCGCTTCAACACTACCGCTAGGC
>QMRA01000157.1:0-3042 GCA_003649155.1 Thermoproteota archaeon
AATTTCGTATATAGATAAACATACAGAGTAATCTTAATAAATATAGCTCTCATAATTATAGTGGGGATTATCATGCCAAAGCCAATAGTTAAGGGAGGCGTTAATGGTTATGGTGTTATAGGTAAGCGCGTAGCAGATGCAGTATCACTTCAAAATGACATGAAGCTAATTGGAATTTCAGACATAGTTGCCGACTGGAGAGTTAAAATGGCAGCTAAGAAAAACTACCCAATATACTGCTCTATACCAGAGAAGATTGATGATATGAAGAAAGGCGGAGTAGAAGTCGTAGGTACACTAGAGGACCTACTGAGAGAAGTCGACGTCATAATTGACTGCACGCCAAAAGGTATTGGAGCTAAAAACAAGTCAATCTACGAGAAATTTGGAGTAAAAGCAATATTTCAAGGTGGGGAGAAGCACGAAGTTGCAGGGGTAAGCTTCGTCGCCCAGTGCAATTACGCAGAAGCACTTGGAAAGCAGTTTGTCAGAGTAGTCAGCTGCAATACGACGGCACTCTGCAGAGTACTGGGAGCAATTAAAAATGAAGTTGGAATCAAAAAGGCAAGAGCATTCATAGTTAGGAGAGCAGTAGACGTGTGGGAAAGCGGAAAGAGAGGAATAATGAATACAGTTGTCCCAACGATGGGAATAAGTCATCACGCACCAGACGTCAAAACAGTTCTACACGACCTGGACATCGTGAGCATGGCAGTAAAGGCATCACACAACTTGTTCCACCTCCACTTTTGCCTAATAGAAACGGAGAGAAAGGCTGACAGGGAAGACATAATAGAAGCGCTAGATAAAGCGCCGAGAGTAGTTTTCGTCAGCACACAGGAAGGAATTGACGGATTACACGCAGTCTTCGAGCTGGGAAGAGATTTAGGCAGAAGCCGCGGAGACATCTATGAAATACCAGTTTGGAAAGACAGCATAACAATTGTTGGAAGCGAAGCATACCTCTCCTGGAGTACTCCAAATGAGAGCAACGTAATCCCAGAAAACATAGACGCGATAAGAGCGATAATGGAAGTAGAGGAAGACTGGCGTAAAAGCGTTGAAAAAACAGACAAAGCACTCGGAATAGTTAAAAAGTTTTATTGAGCTTCTTTTTCATTTCTTCTATCACCTAGCAAGATTTAATTCTCTGAGCATCAAAGTGATTTAGTGATCAGCCTTGGAGTACTCAGTAATTGTAGACGTTTATGAAAAAATTGAAGCCACAACTAAAAGGCTTGAAATGACAGATCTACTTGTAAGCTTACTAAGCAAGACTCCTAAAGAAATCATAGACAAGGTAATCTACCTAACTCAAGGAAAACTATACCCAGATTACGTAGGCATAGAATTAGGAATAGCAGAAAAACTCGCCATGAGAGCACTTGCAATAGCCAGCGGACTATCACTAAAGGAAATCGAAAATGAGCTAAAGAAGACGGGCGACATTGGAATAGCTGCAGAACTAGCATTAAAGAAAAGGAGAACTAAGACATTAATGGAGTTCTTCGGCGCTCCAGTCAAAATTCAAAAATTAACAGTCCAAACAGTATATGAAACACTCGAGAAAATAGCTAAAGCAACAGGTGAAGGAGCTCAAGACACAAAGGTAAAATTACTGGTAAGCCTACTAAGAAGAGCATCACCAAAAGAAGCAAAATACCTGCTGAGGACGGTAACTGGAAAACTGAGGCTAGGCATAGCCGACATGACAATCCTAGACGCACTAGCAATAGCATTCTGCAAAACAAAGGAAGTCAGGCCAATAATAGAGAGAGCATACAACATATCTTCAGACCTAGGTGCAGTAGCCAAAACACTAGCATATGAAGGGCTGGAAGGAGTGAAAAAGTTCAAAATAACAGTTGGAAGGCCAATTAGGCCAATGCTAGCTGAGAGGCTATCCTCACCAGAGGAAATCCTAGAGAAGTTGGGCGGTAGATGCGCAGCCGAGTACAAGTACGATGGAGAAAGAATTCAGGCACACAAGAAGGGTGATGAAGTCATCCTATTCTCAAGAAGGCTTGAGAACATCACCCACCACTACCCAGATGCCTGCGAGCTCATAAGAACCAACATCAAAGCAGAAGAGGCAATAGTTGAAGGCGAGTGTGTAGCAATCAATCCAGAGACAGGAGAGATGCAGCCATTCCAAGAATTAATGCACAGGAGGAGAAAGTACGGAATAGAGGAAGCAATGAAGCTATACCCAGTATCACTATTCATGTTCGACGCACTCTACGTTGACGGTGAAGACTTGACAATAAAGCCATACCCACAGAGAAGAGAAATCTTAAGAAAAATAGTCGAAGAGGGAGATAGAATCAAGCTCTCAAGCTACAAGATCATCGACAACGCTAAAGACCTAGAAGAGTTCTTCCTCGAAGCAGTAGAAGAAGGATGCGAAGGACTCGTATGCAAATCATTAAACCCAGATTCAGTATACCAGGCGGGCTCAAGAGGCTGGCTATGGATCAAGTACAAGAGAGACTACAAGTCAGAAATGATAGACACAGTCGACCTAGTAGTTGTAGGAGCATTCTGGGGCAAAGGGAGAAGAGCAGGAACTTACGGAGCACTACTCATGGCAGCATATGACCCAGAAAAAGACATGTTCAGGACAATATGCAAAGTTGGAAGCGGATTCACTGATGAAGATTTGAAGAAGCTCCCTGAAATCCTAGAACCCTATAAGATACCCCACATACACTCAAGAGTTGACTCAAAAATAGAGGCAGATGTCTGGTTCGTACCAGCAGTCGTTCTAGAAATAATAGGTGCAGAGATAACTTTAAGCCCACTACACACATGCGGACTAAACGCCATAAGAGAAGGAGCAGGCCTAGCAATAAGATTCCCAAGATTCACAGGGAGATATCGAACCGACAAGAAGCCAGAAGATGCAACAACAGTAAAAGAAATAATCGAAATGTACAAGGCACAACTCAAGAAAGTCACCGAGTAGTGGAGAAGAATAATGAAAAGAAGAGACGAGTGGTGGAGAAAGTACGGAATAGAGGAAGCAATGAAGCTATACCCAGT
>QMRA01000158.1:0-3041 GCA_003649155.1 Thermoproteota archaeon
AGAGTCATAATGAGTAAATTCATGGAAATTAAATCCGGGCACTAACAGTAGAGGTAATAAATCAAAAGGACGATAAGATGCTACGGGAAGCAATATGAGCACAATACAAGAGCTCAAAAACCAGATTTCAAAATCTCAAGTCATAATGCTAGTTGGAGGAAAAGGCAAAAGGCTTGGATATCCCGACATCCCTAAAGCGCTAATTAAAGTTGCTGGGAAAACGCTCATCGAGCGAGAAATCGAGCTTTATAGAAACTGTGGATTTAGGAAGTTTAAATTACTAATTGGGCACCTAGGCGAGAAAATAGTAGAGTACATTGGAGATGGTTCAAAATTCGGAGTAGAAGTAGAATACTCAGAAGACCCAAAAGTAGCGAAGGTAGGTAAGGGAAAAGCACTCAAACACGCAATTGAAGTAGGAGTGATAGACACGAAGTCTAGGGGAATAATAACATTCCCAGACGACCTAAAACTGGATAAATTCCTACCCATAAAACTCCTCGCACACCACCTATACGGAGTTGAGAAGTTCAATGTTTGGGCGACAACTCTACTAGTCACATCAACAACCTATCCATATGGAGTAGCAAAAGTAAATCCAGACGGAATAGTAGAGGAGTTCGTAGAAAAGCCGAAAATCTCAATGTACACCCACGTAGGAGTATGCGTAGTAGAGCCAGAAGTCTACAAGCTAATAGTCGAAATGATAGACATAAACTCTCCCAGATCAATAGAGTATGAAGCAGTGATACTTCCAAAACTCGCCAGCGAAAGAAAGCTATTCAGCATGACAATACCAGGAGACGACAGAAGCATATGGATCCCAATCAACACGAGAAAAGAGCTTGAAATAGCCGAAGAAAAGCTAAAGGCAAAAAGCGAGTAGCACTAGAGACGAGGACCATGACAGACGTGCTCCTAATAAACCTTCCACACAATTATCCCATCAAAGCACCACCACTAGGGCTAGCCTACATAGCAGCAGTTCTCGAAAAACACAACCACAACGTAAAAATACTAGACCTAGCAGTCAAAGAACACAATTTAAAAGACGAAATAGAATCAATCTCAAGCATTAAACACGTCATAATTGGACTAACATGCACAGTTACAACCGTAAAAAATTGCTTGAAAATAGCAGATGAAGTCAAGAAAACTTCAAAAATACATTCGTAGTTATAGGCGGGCCGTACCCGAGCATGATTGGGAAAGCAATTCTCAAGCACAAGTCAATCGACGCAGCAGTCATTGGAGAAGGAGAATACACCATGCTAGAACTAGTTGAAAAAGTAGAAGAAAGGGAACGCCCAGCAAACATCAAAGGCGTCATCTACAGAAAAGAAGGAAGAATCATTGAAAATCCACCTAGAAACTATATAAAAAACCTAGACGAAATACCATTCCCAGCACAAAACTTACTCCCAATGGACCTCTACGGCGAGTATAAGGGAGCAATAATAACTTCAAGGGGATGCCCATACTCCTGCACCTTCTGCTCAAAGCCTGTCTTCGGAAAAACTTGGAGAGCACACAGCCCAAGCTACGTGTTGAGAGAAAAAGAAGAGCTAATAACTAAGTACAAAGCCGAGCAAATATCATTTCTAGATGATGAATTCCTACTAGATCGAAAAAGGGCCGAAGCCATTCTAGACGGCATCATAGAAAGAAGATGGAAGGTCAAGCTATACTTCTGGAATGGCTTAAGAGTAGATGAAGTCGACGAGAAAATACTGATGAAAATGAAGCAGGCAGGATGCACCACAATAAACTACGGAGTAGAATCGGTAGACCCATTAGTCCTCAAGAACATCAAAAAGAACATTACACTAACGCAAATAGAAAAAGCCGTAAAGATCGCAAGAAAACTAGGTATAAAAGTAAATCTATTCCTCATGATTGGAAATCCAGGAGACACCTACGAGCACGTTGAAAAGATAAAAAGGTTCCTCGACAAAGTCGAAGTAGACGGAGTGCACTTAAGCATGGCAACTCCTTACATCAAAACCGAGTTTTAGAAGTGGGTTGAAGAGAATGGCAGATGGCTGAGAAAGTTTGAAGAATTTGGAAATTGGCCATACGACGATGTATCTCAAGCTCAGCCAATATTTGAAACCCCAGATTTCACAGCAGAAGAAAGAGTTAAAGCTTATAGGGAAATTAGAAATTACTTAGCAGAAAAAGGACTTCTAATCATCTGAAGGTTTCAATTCCAGGAAATCTACGCTTCACAATGTTATAAACAAGCGCTGCAGGAACAACCGAGAAGACCACGTGAATGCCATTGTAAATTCCTGTGAAAATTAAAGTCCAAGTTAAAGCCTCACCAGCACTCATAGAATGTCCTAAAAATTGTTGTAGAAGGAAAGATGCATACTCCAAGTATGCTGGAGCAACAAATAGGAGAACCACAACATTCAGTATAGACATTGCCACTACTCTAAAGACTCCGCCAACAATAGTGCACGCAATTAAATACTTCCTCCAATGCGGATTCTTAACGAATCTCCCACTAATTAGTGAGGTGAACCAGAAGCCAGCTAACATCGAAACTACCGCAGTAAACTTCATAGTAGGCCCAAGCACGTTGCCAGCCCTATAAATGAGGAATAGCCAGTGAATGACAGCCGTAGACAATCCAGAATAAGGACTAACTAAGAAGAAGGCAATTACACTAGGAATCTCCGCGAAGTCAAACTTCAAGTAAGGCAAAATTGGATAGACAACCTCAATCTTCGAAACAGTTATAACCAAGGCTAAAGCAGCTAATACAGCGGTAAGCGTCACAGCCACACTACTGCGCATAATCTCACCTGCCAGTAGATTTAATATGCAGAATATAAAGCTTATCATTTTTGATTAGATACTCAAAAATGAGTAAACAATTACTATTTATGCCAACAACGTCAAATTATTAGTCGAGGTATCGAAATGGTTGAAATACGAGGCTTCAAGTATGAAGACTTTGAAAGTATAAGTGAGTTCGTCCTACAAGCTCATAAAAGAGAAAGCAACTACAACCCACATCTCAAAACAGATAGAGA
>QMRA01000159.1:0-3034 GCA_003649155.1 Thermoproteota archaeon
ATTCTAGGTGAAAGGTGGCTCCTATTTAATCGATGTATATTCTGTTCTGGGACACTCGAGCTTATCGAAGCTTTTGCTGAAACAATCGGGCTAAATAATTATGCTAAAATTAAAGTTCCAAACATCTATCGTAAAGAGAACGTTAAAGTTTACATTGTAACTGGATTGACAACGAGAGGAGAAGAGCTTAGTGACGAGATGGCTGAAAGGTACGTTAAAGCAATAAGGGACTTTCTAGAAATAGTTCAAGTTAATTCAGCAATTTTCACTGCTAGCTATAGAATTCAGAGTAGGTTGTTTGAGAGAGGTCTAAGCGAAGAGATTGAAAAGCTTGGATATCAAATGTTCGTTGAGAGAAGAGGCGTAAGTGGACCTGAAAGTAAAGATATTTTGGAGAAATTCAAGGAAGCTAGCAAAGCTGGAAATGGGGTTCTTGTTGCACCGATTGGAGGGAGGTTTGCTGAAGGAGCAGATTTCCCAGGTGAGGAGTTGCAGGCTATATTTTTGGTGGGCATTCCGTTTGAAAAACCTACAACGAGAACTAGGCTGTACATTGATTATTACTCAAGCATTTATGGTAATGAGAAAGGGAGATTTTACGCTTACATTTTACCTGCATTAAGACGTGCATCTCAGGCTCTTGGCAGAGCTATTAGAAGTCTTGATGACAAAGCAGTCCTCGTGCTTGCGGATAATAGGTATCTAGGATATCTGGATATTCTTCCAGATTTCATTAAAGATTGGCATGTTAAAAATACACTACACTAAAATCAAGACCATAAATACTCCTTGGAATTAAGTTAAGATTCAATGTAATAATCTAATGATCCTTTCATTTTCGCCTTAGAACTCTTACATAAGTAATTGTTCCGATGATTATCAATAGAAGGTTTATTGTGACGAATGTTGGTATATCTGGGCATGCACTTTGAGGTATATTTAATGCATTCCTAATGATTTCTGCCGCTATTGAAGCTGGATTGATCTTCGCTACATAATAAACTAAGTAAAATGCTCTATTCATTTTGGCTAAGTTGAGTAGTGCTGATTCAGGATAGAATATCGTGCTGAAGAAGAATACTAGGAAGTATATTAGGCTTCTAATCGTTATATAAATGTCTAGTCTTTTAGCTAATGGTGCCAAAGCTATACCCAAACTTGACATTGATGCTGCGGTCAATACAATTGCAATTACTATCAACGCTACACCTAATAGATTTGGGAGACCAACAATAGCAAATGTTAATATGATGAATGGTGCAACGTAAATTAACCCCCTAATAGTTCCAGCTAAAATTTTACCTATTACGATTTGCCAATCACTTACGGGTAGTGATAGTAAGTACTGGTAATAGCCTCTCCTAATTTCTACTGCTGCTTCTCTTCCAATTGAGAATGCTGATAGAAATAGTGCCATTATAGTAATGCCTGGAGCAACAAATTGCATGTAATTTGAAATGTATTCTCTCCTAACTATGTTGCCGAATATGAGGGCCATAATTAGTAAGTCGCTCAAATTCATTGCAACAATTCCTGCTAGCCACCACTTGTATTTCCAGAATCTATTTAGATCTCTCTCTGCAAGCACTAAAATGCTCATCGCCAACTTCCACCTTCAATTGCTTTTTCCACAACAATAATTGCAATTGATGTGGAGCCGGCTGCCAGTCCAATTAATGCTATTAAAGATCCTTCAGGTGGTAAGGAGTAGTTTGCACCTAGGAATAGGAATCTTAGGAATTCTGATAGATGGGTTATTGGATTCACTTCAGCTAAAATCTTGTAGTAGTCTGGCATTACTGCTAAGGGGTAGTAAACCGTGCTCAATCTTATGAGAAGCGTGCTAATTACTCCGAAAATTATGTCCGAGATGTCTGCCGACTTTATTATCATTGCTATTGATATTATCAAGCCACTTACTCCCAAGGCGAATAATAATGCTGAGAAAAGCGCTACTAGAACATTTAATGGGTTACTTATGCCTATTAGAGCGAGGACAATTATGAGCATAGGTATTGAGTATGTAAGTGATGTTAATCCACTGCTAATTGTCTTGCCAATAATAAACTCTCTTCTGGAAATTGGTAGAGATAAGTAGTAGTCGAATAATCCATCTTCAGCTTCTTCAATGACATCATATCCCGTAAAAGTTGACATGGCAAACAAAATGGAAGTATAAACTCCTAAAAGGTAAAACTTGTAGAAGTTCATAAAACTAACTATGCTCGAAGCAACAATTCCGAAGACTGATATTTGAATTATAAATGATAGTATTCGCATTATTAAGAAGAACTTGTATCTACTCATTTTCTTGACGTCTCGCTCAATTATTGCCAATGCTCCTCGTAGAATGATACTACACCTCCAATCTCCTTCCCTGTAAGCTTGCACCTGTAAAGTAGAAGAATACGTCATCAAGTGTGGGTTCTTTCATTCTAACTTGCTTTACCTCATATCCTTTACTACTTAATATATTAACTATTTGTGGTATTGCAGTTTCACCTTTATTTAGGTAGAATATTGCGAGTTTATCTTCGCACTTAAATGAAGATGCTTTTACTATTGTTGCTAATTCTCGAACTAGACTTTCAGGTATACTGTTATCTGTCATTATTTCGACGATGTCTCCCGCTGGAACTTGATCTTTAAGTTCACTTATTGAACCAACTGCAACGAGTTTCCCCTTATGGATTATAGCTACTCGGTCGCATAGTGCTTCAGCTTCACTCATGTTGTTTGTAGCTATTAATATTGTTGACCCCTCATCTCGCAATTCTCTAATTGCTCTCCAAATCTCATGTCTTCCAATAACGTCTATTTGGGATGTAGGCTCGTCGAATATTGCAATTTTTGGCTTCTGAATTAGAACCTTAGCGACTTCAACTCTCCTCTTAAGTCCACCGCTCAATTCCATAAAGAGTTTATCCCGATGTTCCCAAAGTCCAAGCCTTTTCATAACTTCTCTAACTCTATTTTTAAGCTCGCTTCCTCTCAATCCACAAACTTTTCCGTGCCAAGTAAGTATCTCATATAC
>QMRA01000160.1:0-3018 GCA_003649155.1 Thermoproteota archaeon
CCTCTTGTCACTAGGCAGACATATGCTATTGGAGAGAAGATTGGAGAGATAACTCTTTTTGACTTGGTTAAAGTTGCGATGAGAAAGAGGCCTGACTACATTGTTGTAGGTGAAGTTAGAGGGGAAGAGGCTTTCGTACTATTTCAAGCAGCAGCTACAGGGCATGGATGCATGTGCACTATGCACGCAGACTCTATCGAAGCGGCAATCAAAAGACTTACTTCACCACCAATGAATGTAGCTCCAAGCTACATCTCCCTAATGAACTGCGCTGTAATAATACGTAGAGTTGAACTTCCAAGTGGGGTCTATAGAAAAGTTGTAGGAGTCTACGAAATACTGGATCACGAAAAGTATAGCAAAATATTCTCGTGGATTCCGTCAATAGATGACTTTGAGCCTAAAAGCGTTGAGGAGATAGTTTCGAAGAGCTTTCTTCTCGATCAAATACGAGTTGAGAGGGGCTGGAGTAGGAGGAGAATATACGAAGAGTTAAAGTGCAGATTGGCTTTCTTCAAGGAGTTAAACAGTCGTGGAATTAGAGAGTATGAAGAAGTTGTCAAAGAACTTCGAATTTTCTACGTTAGGAAGCTCACTTATGATGTGAGGAGGGTTAGAATTGAACTCTAGAAGATTGTTCGGCGTTCCAGTTGGTTTTGCTTATAAGCACTTTGGAGGTTTTGGAGAACTTCTCGCCATAAAATTTGGTTTGGATGAAAAGATTTGTAAGGCCGGGCTACAAATAAGCCCCATTGGTTATGGGTCAGTTTTTGCTTTCCACTCAATAGCTATTTGCGCGCCTGCAATTGCGGTAGCAATTTTTCTTGTAATCTTAATGAAGCTACATTACTATTGGCTCATTATACCTGGAGCTCTTCCAATAGCTGTCATAATAATTTTCCTGCTTTACCCTAAGCTGAAAGCTGATTCGAGGAGAAGTGCACTACTAGCAGAGTTGCCTTTCATAGCGACATATGCTGGCATTTTGAGCTTGGCTGGCCTCCCATTATACAGAGCCTTTGAAAGGCTGTCAAATCAAAGCGTTTTTCCAGCTGCTAGGAGAGAGGGAATGCTCATTCTGAGGGAAAAATTATTCTTCTCTAAAGAGCCGACATTAGCCCTAGAAACAGTAGCAATTAAGCACCCCTTAAAGGAGTTTAGGGACTACATCACATCATATTTACGAATTTTAAGAACTGGAGGGGACTCACTGAGCTACTTAATGGATTATAGCTCAAAAGCTGTCGAGTGGATTCGCAATGCATTAAAGAGCTATGCTGAAAATGCTAAGCTCTATGGAGATCTCATGATTGCTCTCTTCGTTTTTATACCTCTAGGAATTTTCAGCATTTTCTCTTTAATGGCTCCAGACCAAGGCCTCCAATTTATGAAATTCTACTGCTTTGCAGTTGCTCCAATGTCTGCCTTAGGATTAATTGTAGCCATAGACTCAGAGCAATTCAAGCTTCCCCAGAGTTGCGAGAAATATGTGTTTACAGCGCTGAAGTGCTTAGGCGTATCTATAGTGGCAGCAATTATTGCTAGGATGTACTATTTCAACTTGGAATTTCATGAAGTTTTATCAATAATCATAATTGCCAGCTTGGTTCCTCCAGCCATACAGTATGAAGTTGACTCAAGAAAGCAACTTAAAATTGAAAGGGCTCTTCCAAAGTTTTTGAGGGATGTAGCTGAAGCGAGGAAAGTTGGATTAAGCATTGAAAAGGCAGTTAGTGAGGCTGCATCGAGGTCTTATGGGCAGCCGCTTGACGATTTAATTAAAAGAATTAATTACATGCTTAGATTTTCATTCACTCCTATAGATCAAGCTTTAGAACATGCAATTAGAGAAGTGAAGTCGTGGTTTGGGAAAGCTATACTATGGCTTTTTAAGGAAGCTCTAATCACAGGTGGAGGATCTGCTGAAACTTTCACAGTTTTAGCCAAGTTTTCGGAGGACTACATTGAAGTTAAGAGTAAAGTTTCTAGGGAGCTCAGAGCGTATTGTGTGATTGGATATGTGACTTCTCTCATTCTCCTTTTCGTAATAGTTCAGCTAATCAACTACGGGATTGTCCCTCAAGTACAGTTGGCAAGTAAATTACCCGAAATTTACAGCTTGAATTTGAATATCATTTCTAGAGAGCTTCTCAATCAGCTAGTCTCGATAAGCTTCACTACAATTGTGGTAGTCTCTAGCTTGATTGGATTAGTAGTAGGTAAGATTTCGAGTGGAAGCATTGTAGGCGGTTTTAAGCATTCTGCAATATGCACTTTCATCGCACTTATTGGGATTAAGGGGGTAGGATATTTTTGGTGAACAAGCTACTATTGTCAATAATTCCATTATTTGCATTATACTTGTTAACTCCCATTCACACTTCTTCTCTTCCAAGATCTTTAATGAGTGGTGCTTTAATTGAATTTCTAGCTCCTCCCTATAGCGATGTGGATGTATACTCATACTCGAGAGGAGTTTCGCAAGCTCTTTACTCGTACTCACTTAGTCTAGGTAGGTTAGAGTCATTTGCCAAGTCGATGAAGGGATTCGGCTCTCTCAGCAGTGAAAGCGAAGTTACAGTGATTTTGATAAGGGAATGGCTCCCAGACTTTAATGGTAAAGTTGTTGAAATTGAAGTTACGTACTCACTCAAAGGTTTTTTGTACGTTGAAGCAGCGTCAAACCCAAATACTTACACTGCAACTTCACAAGTCTATTTTTGCATAGAATTTGGCTCTAACAGGTTCGTATTAGAGTCAGCTAACTTAGACTTGTACGGTTCAGGTTCGAGAGAACAATACTTCAATATGGTGAATCAAGTTAAGCGTTTCGCAGTTCAAATGAGTGTTTCTAAGGGAGAACGCATTCTGTTAAGAGTTATTTTATACGTTAAAGCTGGAACTTATGGTGCACTTGAAGATTACTCCTTTGCAACTTCAGACTTCTACAGTGGTAATTTTGGGGCAACCATATCTGTAAAGATTTACTATCAAGAAGAAACGTTAATTGAGGTCGAA
>QMRA01000161.1:0-3001 GCA_003649155.1 Thermoproteota archaeon
ATTATTAGTCTTGTGGGCATTGCTGATATTATTGATTCTAGTACTTTGACATTGTCCACTATGCCTGTCATATATTGTTTCACCAGCTGAATATTTCAAAAATTGAAATATAAATTTTTCTTGATGCTGCTTGTATGATTTATTGCACGAACTTTTGCACTATCCTCGCTAATTCTTCTTCTCCGATTAATCCGACCATCCTGTGGGCTGGTCTGCCATTTACGAATATTATGGTTGTCGGTATTGCAGTAATTCCCAGTTTTGCTGGTGTTGCTGGGTTCTCATCTACATTTAACTTGGCGAAGAGTGCTTTTCCAGCGAATTTACTTGCTACTCTTTCGAATATGGGCTTGTAGAATTTGCAGGGCATGCACCATTCAGCCCAGAAATCTACAACTACTACTTTATGCTCCCTGAGTGCTTTTTCGAAGTTTTTGTCGGTTAGGTGGACTACCGTCTTCTTCTCTTTATGCTCAGTTTTCTTTGAAATTAGCTCCTTTAGCATTTTATCTATAATTCTTTTAACTTCAATATCTTCATCTTCTTTCATGGTCTTCACTCCACTTTGCTGATTGATTAGTAAGCTACGTTTTCTCCATATTTATATTTGCTTCTTCCCATAGTTTTTTGACTTTTTCTTTGCTCATTATTAGGTAGTCTCTGTCTGGTGAGAATACTTCTACTGTTATTGTGTCGTCATACCCTACTTTCCTTAATGCTTTGAATATTTCTTTCCAGTTTATTTTGCCTGCTCCTATTGGTAGGTGTAGGTCCCATCCTCCTCTCATTGTTCCTCCAACGTTATCTGAAACGTGGACGTGCTTTAGTAGTCCTTTAGCTCCAAAGTGGTTGATGAATTCTACTGCCATGTTACGCTGTAAGTTTAGGTTTGCGTGGCCAACGTCTAGGTGGAAGTAGCAGTTTGCCTTCGTGATTATTTCTTCATAGTTTTCTAGTGAAAGTATTTTTCCTCCGTCTAGGTTTTCTATGACTATGATCATGTCGTAATCGCTTGCTCTTTTTGATATTTCCTTTATTGATTGTATCATCCACTCTAGCATTTTCCTTCTATACTTCTTCACTTTGTAGACTCCGAGCATTGCTGGAATTGGGTGTATCGTTGCCTTTTTTATTTCAATTGAGCCTAGGATGTCTATTATTTTTAGGGCTTCCTTTAAAAATGCCCTTCTAACACTTTCATAGGGGTGGCCTAGCTCAAGGTACCATGGCGTATGGCCTACGACTTCGAGGTTAAAAGTGCTTAGAGCTTCCATTATCTCTCTTCTTCTTTTAGCGATTACCTCTGGAGATGCTTCAGGCTTTTCGGCTGTTAAGTCTATGTAGTCGAACTTTGCTTTACCGATGAATTCTATTTCTGATATAATGTCGTTATATGGATTATTCATTGCTCCTATCTTCAACATGCACCCCTCGGGACACTTGATTATTATTTATGTGTTCTAATCTTAAATTTTGTCTATTCAGCGTAGTGGAAAAGCTTAAAGCTTTACATATGAAAAGTATTTCGAGGTGATTTACGTGAAAAAGATGACTGTTGAAGAGCTCCTGAAAAAGGCTGAAAAGCCATCTAAGTTGGCGCCTGTATATCACAAGTTCTATGAGGGCAAAATGCAAGTAATGCCGAGGTGTGCAGTAACTTCACTTGACGACTTTGCCATATGGTACACGCCAGGAGTAGCAAAACCATGCAAATTGATCCAAGAGGATCCTGACATGAGGTCCTTCGAGTACACGAGCAGGTGGAATTACGTTGCTGTTGTGAGTGATGGAACTAGAGTTTTAGGTCTCGGTAATATTGGGCCAGAAGCGGCAATGCCAGTCATGGAGGGTAAAGCCCTATTGTTTAAGTATTTAGGTGGCGTAGACGCATTTCCACTCTGCATTAGAACAACTGACCCTGACGAAATAATTACGTTCTTAAAGTGGATTGAGCCAACCTTCGGGGGCATAAATCTAGAGGACATAGCTAAGCCAAAGTGCTTCTATGTTCTAGAGAAAGCTAGAGAAGAGCTAAACATACCGGTTTGGCATGACGATCAGCAGGGAACTGCAACTGTAGTTTTAGCTGGAGTTATAAATGCACTTAAACTTGTAGGCAAAAAGCTGAGTGAAGTTAAAATTGCAATGATAGGTGCTGGCGCAGCTAATATTAAGTGTGCTGACGTCCTCGAGCTTGCTGGCGCTAAGCCAGGCAACATAATTATGGTTGACAGTAAGGGAATTTTAACTCCAAACAGGAAGGACATTCTTGAGAAGGAGAAGAACCCGTGGAAGTGGAAGTGGGCTGTGAAGAGTAACGCTGAGGGTAAGACTGGAGGTATTCCAGAAGCACTTGAAGGTGCAGATGTCTGCGTTGCAATGTCGAGGCCAGGTCCTGGCGTAATCAAGCCAGAGTGGATTAGAAAGATGGCTGACAACGCAATAGTCTTTGCATGTGCAAATCCAATTCCAGAAATATGGCCATGGGAAGCCAAGGATGCAGGAGCTAAAATTGTAGGTACTGGTCGGTCAGACTTTCCAAATCAAGTAAACAACTCGCTTGGATTTCCAGGAATATTTAGAGGAGTGCTTGACGTTAGGGCTAGGACAATTACTGATGAGATGTGCGTTGCAGCTGCAAAAGCAATAGCCGAGTATGCTGAAGAAAAGGGTCTTCACGAGGACTACATACTACCTACAATGGCAGACTGGGAAGTATATCCGAGAGAGGCAGTTGCATGCGCATTGAAGTCTATTGAGCAGGGTGTTGCTAGAATCAAGCCGAGTAGACAGGAGCTTTGGGAAAGAGCAGTAAAAATAATTAGTGAGGCTAGGAAGTCTTTGGAAGTGCTAATGAAGGCAGGGCTAATTAAGCCTCCTCCACCTGAAGAGGAGATTCTGTCCACTGGACCGTAGTCAACTTTCTTTTATTTTATTTTTTATTCCAGTAATTCTTATTCCTGCCCTGTGAACTTTGTATCTAATGTTTATGCCTATTAGA